>CAZLDF010000428.1:0-7256 GCA_964558095.1 uncultured Isosphaeraceae bacterium
GTCGAATGCTCAGGTTGTCCAGCTTGGCTGCCTCTTCTTCGGTGAACTGCTGCGAGTGGAACAGCTTGCCCGAGCCGGCGCAGATGAATGCGGCTCCGAGCACCAGCCGGGCGAGGGTTGGAATGATCGCGGTGCCTGCGAGGACGTTGAGCTTCATGGTCATGCAACTCCCATTCGGCCAGTCGAGACCCGGTTCATCACTGCAGGTCCGAGGCTGGCCCTATGTTGTCCGCTCCCACGCAGGGCAGCTACGCTTGTTCGGAGAATCGTAGTCTCTCTTGCCGCGGGCGTGGCGGAACTGGCAGACGCGCTGGACTTAGAATCCAGTGGGGTCATACCCCATAGAGGTTCAAATCCTCTCGCCCGCACTTTTCATGTCTCGGGAGGGGTCTTGGGGTTTCGCAAGTTTCGGGAGGTTGCTCCCGTTTCGCGAGGGGGCTCGCCCCCCTGTGTCAGCCGTGCCATGGCGCATGGGTCGTCTTCGGTTTCCGCCTGACGCAACCCCCGCCCGCATCCATGCGAACGGAACGTGGCCCGGAGAAAAGGACCGGTCCCCGACCCCCGACCCCTGAGCTTTGCTCTGTTGAAACCATTCCGAGCCTACGTGCACCCTTCGGGGTGCGGGAATGGAAGACCTCGTTTTCCGGGGGTTTTCGCTCGAAGACTCGCTCGACCCCCGGCTACTGACGTGCAGCCCTCCGGGCTGAAGACAAGGAATCCAACGGACACCCTAACCTCTGACCCCTGACCCCTGACCTCTGACCTCTGACCTCTTCCCCAACTCAAGGTCCCGTCGCATGAGCAGAGCAGGCTGGGCGTGCCTGGCTCTGGCGGCGGGATTTTTTTCCGAACGCACCTCACAGAATAGTGGCACAGGCGTCTCGCCTGTGATCGATTCCTCGGCCTCAATGGCCGAAGAATCGATGCGGTCGGGCAGTCAGTTTCATTCTGTCAGACGCTTGTATCCCTTCTGCCCTTGGGAGAAGGTCGCGGTGAGGGTGGGTCGTGCAATCGCAACAACTCGACTGGAACGTACCAACCACTACTCGCGCCAATTCGTTGTCTCCTAACTCCTGATTCCACCCCCCCCCCCTACTCGCACCTCCCGTACGCCGCGATCACCGCCACGACATCCGCGACGCTGACGATGAATCGCACTTACACACGAGGTCACCGGATCATTTCGCTTACCGTCCAACCTCGCACGGCCCGAAGTCCGCGATCGTTTCGATCACGTCCGCGAGCGACACTTCGCCGTCGCCCAGCGGCCCCTCAACCGGTGCGGGCGCGATATCAAACCGGACGACGTTCGTGCCGAGGTGCGTGATGACGCCGATCACGTCGCTGACGGACACGACGCCGTCGCCGCCCATGGGTTCGCAGTCCGAGGGACACCACATGCCGGGGGTGATGTGGACGAGGAAGGCGCGCTGCTCGCCGTTGTGAGTGCCCCATCCCACGATCTGCAGTTGGTTGTTCAAGTCCGTAGCAAACTCGAAATCCCACGCTGGATCATCAACCATGTCCTGAAGCATGTGCAGCGAACCGTTGAGGTAAACGCTGGCGGTGTTGAGAAACACCCGCCCGGCGAACTGCCCGCGATCATTTATTGCCGTGAGCCGAGTGCCCCACCAATCGACTCCGAGGCCTACTGCATGCAATCCGCTTTCGCGTGTCCAGAGGAAGCCGACTTCGCCAAGCCAGGGCTCAAAGAACATTGAGCCGACGACGGCGCTCTCATTGTTGATGTCGGCCGGACGATATCCCCACGACACGTAGAGTTCGCAGGGCGGCCACCAATTCGGATCGCACAACTCCCAGGTGGATTCGCCGGGCAGGATGAAGATTTCCGGTTCGCTGCCGAGCGTCCACAACGCCGGTACATAGTCACCGATCTCCCCAACAATCTCACCGCTGTCGTTGTTGGCATAGGCCGACCCCTCTTCGCCATTGGTCTCCAGCAGCGTCAGTCCCGACGCAACGTCCCAATGGAAAGGCGCAAAATGGTAGCTGTCGAGTTGTGCCGCGCCGACAACTTCACCGGTATTGTTGACTTGAAGCGGCTGCAACCAAGTCCCGTGCGCGATCGGCGTCAGTTTCATGGCCTGGCCTTGCCATGTCGCCATCGCGGCGATCACAGGAGGTCCGAGGGTGACGACCGCGCCGATGACCAGCCCATCAGCGTTGACACTCGATGCGAAGCCGTTGGTGAATGGCTCCAACGGCAGCACCTGAAATCCCTGCGACTCTGTCCACAAGAAGGGAAAGGAATCATAAGGGTTTCCCAGTTCGCACGCCTGTCCGACCACCTGATTTGATTCGTTGATTGAAAGGGCGAATGTGGCACATTCGGGCGAGCCGATGTCAACAATCTCCGCGGAGCGAGCACTCTCTGCCTTCACGTCGTGGACCATCGAAAGTGCCACGGTACCAACGAGCGCGACCAATCGACCCGACCGATTTCGTTTGTCTGACATGACTGAGCCCCTGAACCGGGTGATCCAATCCGCGCCATTTCATCGACCCGCGCGCCCCCGCCGCTTGCGGCGTAGCACGCCCAATTCGTTCGCCGCCGCGCAGCACTTGCGCTTAGCCCCCGGCGAGCGGCACACCCAAAGGTTCACCCCCGCCGCGCGCTGGCCGCGAACGACGCTTCCATCGCGATGAAACGGGCGGCGGCATAAACTGAGACGCCGGCGGACCGCGATCGTCGCGTACACCGAGCCGAGCCGCGCCGCGCGTGCCCTGCCGTGCCGAGGAACCATTCATCATGGCGATGCCCACGCCGATGCGTCACTCCGGACACTTCCGCCGAAGGCTGACCGCCGCTGGCCTGCTCGCGGCGGCGCTGCTTGCATCAGTCGCTCCGACGGCGCCGAGCCCGGCGCAGCAGGCGCAGCCGCGGCCGATCGTGCCCGATTCGTTCGCGCTCGCTGAAACAGCGCGGCGGGCGATGGAGGCCGAGTGGCTCACCGAGGACGAGCGCGCCGCCATGCGGCTCTTCCACGGCGTGTGGAGCGAGAGCGACGTCCGCAGCCCCGGCGACCGCGCGATGATCGCGCTGAATCAGCGCGACCTCGCCAATGCCGTTTTCGACGATGAGCGCGTGCCGGTGGAAGTGCGCGCCGAAGCGCGGCTGCTGGCCGGGCGGCTTCGCGAAGCGATCGACATGCTCGCGGGCGTTTCGTCGATGAAGGCAGTTCGCATCCGCGCCGAGGCCCTGCGCGACCTCGGCCGCCACGACGACGCCTTCCGCGAAGTCGATGCCGTGCTCGAAACGCTGGCGCTGCGGCAGGTCGAGGACGCGGCGGAACTGACGGAGGGCGTGCGCGCGATGATCATCCGCGCCGAACTTGCGGGCCAGCCGGCGCGCGACTTCCAGACCATGATGGAGCTTCTGGCGCTGGCGCATCAGAAGCTCGACCGGCTGTATTGGCCCGCGCGGCTGGTCGAGGCGGAGCTGCTGATCGAAAAGCACAACGACCGAGAAGCGATGGACGTGCTGCACGAAACGCTGTCGCTGAACCCGCGCTGCGCCGAGGCGTGGCACCTGCTGGGCCACGTCGCGCTGAGTCAGTATGCGTTCGATTCCGTCGCCATCGCGGAAGACGCGCTGCGGCGGCTGAATCCCACTCACGTGCTGGCGGACCTGCTTCGCGCCGAGTCGCGCTTGACGCAGAACGATCCCGCTTTGGCGCTGGAACTTGTGCAGGTGGTGCTGGACCGCTGGCCGGAGCACCGCCGCGCGAGCGCTCTGCTCGCCGCGTGCCACGCGATGCTGTATGACGAAGCCGCGATGCAGGCGGCGCTCGATCGGTATGACGAGCTTTCGCCCGGCAGCGCGAAGGCCTATGCGCTCGCGGGGCACTATCTTTCGATCGGGCGGCAATACGAATGGGCGTCGGAGATTCTGACGGAGGCCGTGCGCCGCCAGCCCGCGTGGCCGGCGCCGCAGATCGACCTGGGGCTGATGGAGATGCAGGCGGGGCGCGACGCGGTGGCGCTCGACGTCCTCCAGGCCGTGGTGCAGCTCGATCCGTTCAACAAGCGCGCCGCCAACAGCCTCGTGCTGCTGGAAGAACTTGCGGACTACGAGCGGATCGAAAGCGAACACTTCATCGTCAAGTACAAGGACGGCATCGACGTGATCCTCGCCGAGCTGATGCCTCCCGTGCTGGAAGAACTGCATAAAACTGTGAGCGCCCGGCTGGGGTTCGAGCCCGATCAGAAGACCGTCATCGAAGTGCTGCCGGATCACGAGCGTTTCGGCGTGCGCATCACCGGCATGCCGTGGATTCACACGATCGCGGCGTGCACGGGCCCGGTGATCGCGATGGAAGTGCCGCGCGAAGGACCCAAGAGCAAGCACTTCGGCCCGTTCGACTGGCCTCGCGTGCTCCAGCACGAATACACCCACACCGTGACGCTGGAGCAGACGCAGAACCGCATTCCGCACTGGCTGACGGAGGCGGTGGCGGTGAGCCTGGAACTGCGGCCGCGCGAGTTCGAAACCTGCGTCGTGCTCGCCGATTCGTGGCGCAGCGGCACGCTGTTTACGCTCGACGAGATCAACTTCGCGTTCGTGCGGCCGAAGAAGCCCGGCGATCGCTCGAAGGCCTACGACCAGGGGCACTGGATGGTCGAGTTCATGGACGAGCGCTACGGCACGTCGGCGCTGCTGCGCCTGCTGCGGCGATACTACGAAGGCGAGCGCGAGGCCGACGCCATTCTCAACGCGCTGGGCGTCTCACGCGAACAGTTCTACGACGACTTTCTCGAATGGGCGGGCGAGCAGGTGAGCGCGTGGGGCATGGACCCTCAGCCGCCGATGCAGGAGCTGCTCGATGACGTGCGCATGGCGGACGTCGAAGCGGCGACGATGATGCGCGCTTCGCAGCAGGGACGCCTCGACGCGATCGCGCGAAGGCTGACGGACGAGATCGGGCTGGTGCGCCGGGCGGGCCAGCGCAGCCTGTCGGCGTCGGACTGGCCGGAACTGATCCGGCCGAGCGTTCGCGTCACCGACGAACAGCTTCGCGAGTGGCTGGACGCCTATCCCGATCATCCCGACCTGATTCGCATGGACGTGGAGCGGCGAATTGAAGCGAGGGGGGGGACGGGCGGGGGGGCGATCGACGAGGGCGTCGTGCCCCTGCTGCAGAAGCTGCTCGAACTGCGCCCGGTCGATCCCTGGCCGCACCGCAGGCTGGCGCAGTACTGGCTGGCGTCGAACGAGAAAGACCGGGCGATCGAGCACCTCGAAGCGCTCGATGCGCGCACGAAATACGACTCGGTCTATGCGATCGAGCTGGCGAAGCTGTATCGCGAGCGCGGCGAGACGGAGAAATCGCTGCAGCGCATCACGCGCGCCGTGCACATCAATCCCTATCACGCCGCGTCGCGCGAGCTGGCGGCGGCGATCGCCGTCGAAGCCGGGCGACTGCACGCCGCGCGCACGCACGTGCACGCGCTCACGCTCATCGAGCCCGATCGCCCGCAGCACATGAAGCGCCTGTCCGCGATCGACGGGATGCTCAAGCAGCAGTGAAGTCTCGTTCGGTCAGCGGCACACCACGCCGTGAACTTCATGCCGTGTGCCACACTTTGACCCGCGCTTCGCGGGCAAAGTGTGTGGATTGTCATGTGCGCCCGCCGATTCGAAGACACACTCTGCCATGCCGGACGAAGTGTGCCGCCCCGTCAAGTCTCCGCTTCACCATCGCTCGTCGATGGCCGATCCTCGGCGTCCTCGATCGGGACGCTGGTGATGATCGTCTTGACGCCGCCGTCCGGACGCGTCACCTGCTTCATCACCGCGGTTTGCGTCGGCCGGGGCGGCGGAGTGAGCGGGACCATCTCGATCGGCTGCGGCTCCTGATACGTGCCGTCGAGGATCTGCTGCTCGATTCGCGGATTGCGCCGCGTGATCACGCCCGGGTCGTCATGCCGTGCGTCGTCGTAATACTGGTCGTAGTAGTAATGCGGCTGGCGAACGGCGTCGTAGGGCGAGATGTAGCTGCCGTACACGACGGGCGAGATGATGATGGGCCGCTGTCTCGCGTTGAAGCGGCGGACGTGCCTGTGACCAATGTCGCACCGGGGGGGGCAGACGAAGCCGGGCACGCGCCCGTAATCGCGAGCGTAGCTGACATAGGGATTGGGCTTCGGCTGGCCGGCGAAGTGCAGGCGCACGTCGCCGATGTGAAGCCGGGCGTCGCCGCGATGGATCACGTCGCCGCTGCGGGTTCTGGACTGGTTCGCCCCCGCCGGCTCGGCGAAAGCGCACACGCCGACAACGCCCGCGACGGCGCCGATCAACGCCAGTGGCATGTGCTTTCGTCGTTGATGCGTGAACTTCATCATCGTCCACCTCCAGAGGCTGAAGCGCCTTCGTTCGCACTCAACAAAATGATAGGTTTGCCATGATCCCCAGAGGAGACACAGAGCAGACACGCCCGTGAAGGACGCATTCCATGAAGAATGCCTCGCGACGCGGCGGATGCGGCGACGCCCGATCACCCGATCGGCGCTTCCAGCGCTTCACGCGACATCGGCAACTCGAACCGGTCGCGCGTGCGGCAATACGCAAGCCCGCCCATTCGACCCACATTGTCGAGCACATCGGAATCGACGCGAAATCGCTCGTCGATCGCGGCGTCGTCGATGTGAACGTGCACAACGCGCCCGATGACGATGTTGCCTCCCGCCGGCTGACCCGGATTCGTGCGATGCACGAGAACCGTTTCACATTCGAATGAAACGGGCGATTGTGCGACCCGCGGCGGGGCGACGACGCACGAAGGCGCAGGCGCCAGGCCGGTCAGGTCGAATTCGCTCTCGCCGAAGGGCAGCGGCTCTGAGGCGGCGACGACCCTGCGAATGATGTCAAACGGCGCGGTGTTGACGACGAATTGGCCCACGCCGCCTTCGCCGCGCTGCTTGGCGTTGCGAAGCGTGTCCTTCTCCGACCCGTCGGCGTTGTTCGCCGGGCAAAACAGCAGCGTCATCGGGTTCGAGCCCACGCCATTGAAGAACGAGAATGGCGCAAGGTTCAGCCGGCCGTCGGTGGAAATCGTCGAGACGAACGCGATCGGCCGGGGCGTGATGCAGCCGATAAGCAGCTTGTAGCGATCGCGCACAGGCAGATCATCAGGGTTGATTTCCATGGTCGAAGTGTAGATCGCGGGTGGGGGGTTTGCCGACAATGGAGTGGGGTCGGGAGCGACGAAGGGACGAAGCGACGGAGCGACGGAGCG
>CAZLDF010000429.1:0-3649 GCA_964558095.1 uncultured Isosphaeraceae bacterium
CTGCGCTCCAGGCCCAGCAGATGTTCATCGGGATCGACGCCCATTACCGCGGCGCTCTCTTTGGCGATGAAGTGCGTCAGCAGACCTCCGCGGCAGAACCAGTGGACGATGCTCTCGCGCTTCGGCAGGTGCCGAATGACTTCGCGCGCGATGGCCCGGCGCGAGTCGATGAACGAACGGAACGCGTCGTTGGAGGCATATCGGCCCCACTCCGAACGCTCGATGTCGATGGGCGCATCGTTGAGGACCGGCCAATCGCGCGCCGGGCCGAAGACGCGCGCGTTCCACAGCAGCGGCGTGCCGCGATATCGTTCGGCGACAACGTCCAGGTCGGCGCCGAGCCGATTGAAGCCCCACTTGCGCTCGAAGACGCCCAGCGTCATCTCGATCCCGTCGCCGGTGTCCGCCTCGGTGGCGCGCGGCTTGCGCAGCGCGTGCCGGTGCGTGAACAGAATGTGCGGCACGGCGAAGCAGCGCCATCCCGCCAGGCGCGCCCGCAGGCCAAAGTCGATCGTCTGCCCGCGCAAGTACTCTTCATCGAAGCCGTCGAGTTCATCGAACACGCACCGGCGATAGCAGTAGAAGCAGCCCATCACGTGATCGACTTCCATCGATCGCGTCACGGCGTCGATCGTCGCGCCCGAGGCGATGTGGTGATTGCCGCGCGGATGGAGGATCCAGTCTCCCGCGGCGTGAATGTGGCCGTCCACGCCCAGTTGCAGTGGACCGACCATGCCAAGATCGGGCATGCCATCTTCGAACACCTTCACCAGTTTCTCCGCCCAGCGCGTGGTGGCGATGGTGATGTCGCCGTCGAGGCGGACGCAGAACTCGCCGCGCGATTCGCGCGTGAGGATGTTGGCGACGATGGAAAGGACGCCGCAGTGCTCGCGCTCGATGAGGCGAAGCAGCAGCTCGCCGCCGCGCCATCCGCCCCAGGGCCGCTGCGCCCACTCGCGACAGGTGGCGAGCGAGTCGTCGGTCGAGCCGTCGTCGCAGACGATGATCTCCAGCGGCGTCGGATCGTCGCGCAGCGTTTCGTGCAGCGAGCGAAGCAGGTCGCCGATCAGATCGACTTCGCCGCCGCGTGAGGACTCGCGGCCGTTGTTGTAGTTGGGAATGAGGACCGAAACCCGCGGCGTAAAGATGCTCATGGACTGGTCTATCGTCACAACGCTTCGCCCCGCCGCAGTGGTCCGCCGGAGCAGTCAAGCAACGCCGCGAGGTCCGAAGCGCCAAGAGGAATGTGACGAACCGGCCCCTCATTCTCGCAGCTAGAGCCTTGCCGCACCGCTCGCGGGCCGGCCGCCTCCCACCTCATGCTCGCTCAACGGGCGGCGCCCCGCGAGGTCCGCCGGGATAGGCCTGTTGAGTTGTCCATGCAGCCCGCTATACTGCCCGACCCACTTTTTTGACCTGCTTCGCGTTTCACCTTGCCCACAATCGAGTCCCCGCCATGGCTGAGATCACCGCCAACAAGACCCTGACATTCACGATCACCAAGACCCCGCGGCTGGACAAGCACCGCAAGACCCTGCAGCGGCTGATCTACATGCAGCGGCACATTCAGAAGGGCCTGCGCGACCTCTCCAAGCGGCGTGCCCGCGAGGACAACATCACCTCGCCTCGCGCGGGACGCACATGGACCAACCGGGCCAGGATGACGAAGTTTCAGCACCCCGTGCAGGGCGAGAGCTTTCGCATCTTCGTCTCGCAGCAGATCCTCGCGGATGTGAAGTCGATCGAGAAGTTCGTCAGCGTCAAGGCGTGAACGCGCCTTGCTCTGAGGATTCGACCAACTGAGATCTGTCAACGTTGATCCGGTCGCGTCAGTGCGGCCGGTTTTCGTTGCGCGACCGCGCGAAACTCGCCGGGGGGGCGCACTTGCATCACCGCTCCGGTTTCAGCAGAATGCACCGGCTTCACGTCACTGGCCCCGGCTCGTGATCGATTGCCCGAGTCGGTTGCATTGAAAGGAGTTCCTGATGCCTTCCTCACGAGCCATGGTCGCGGAATTCGTCGGCACGTTCGCCCTCATGTTCGCGGGCGGGGCCGCGATCATCGTGACCGGCGGGGAGAACCTCGTGGCCATCGCGCTCGCTCATGGTTTGATCCTTTCGGTGATGGTCTCGGCGACGATGCACATCTCCGGCGGGCAGCTCAACCCGGCTGTGGCGATTGCATTGGGCATCATTGGCAAGCAGTCCTGGACGCAGGTCGGCATGTTCGTCGCGGCGCAGGTCGCCGGGTCGGTGTTCGCGGCGTTCCTGCTGAGCACGCTCTTCACGGGACCGGGTTATGACGTCGAGGCTGTGAAGCTCGGCGCGACACTCGGCTCAATGAGTAGCGGCGAGGCGATTAGCGTCGCCGGCGTGCTCGGCCTCGAAGTCATCGCCACCTTCTTCCTCATGTTCGTCATCATGGGAACGGCAGTGGACAAACGCGGCGTGGGCGGCAGCGCAGCAGTCGGCGGCTTCGGCATCGGCCTGACCGTCGCCGCGAACATCCTCGCCATCGGGCCCGCCACCGGCGCTTCCATGAACCCGGCGCGCAGCTTCGGGCCCGCCCTCGTCGGCGGCTGGTGGAACATGCACTGGGCCTACTGGCTTGCCCCCATCATCGGCGCGACCCTCGCCGCCGTCGTGTACCAGACGGCGTTCGCAGCGCGAAAAGCCGGTTGAGGCGGTTTTGCCAAGTTTCGCGAGCGGGCTCGTCCCGCTGCGGGGAGCCGCGGAAACGCACGGCACGTCCAACCTACTTGCGGAATGCTGGATAACACGCATGGCGCAATACGCGTCTGCTTTGTGGAACAGGTTTGTGCCTTCCCTTCACAAAGGAGCCTTTCATGCGCCGTTCAATCATCGTTCGAATAACCCTGGCTTGGGTGCTGATTGGGGGAGCGCTGGCGCTCATTCGCTCCGCAGCCGCCGGTCCGCCGCTGATTTGCCACGAAATCAGGGTGCCCGAGGGCCAGTCGCTTCCCTGGGGCAAGGACGGGTTCAGCAAGGCGCGGGGCTATTCCACGAGCGGCGTCGTTCGCGACACGCTCGAACTTCTCTCGCCGCGGATGCCCGTGCTGGTGCGGATGGAGACGCTTCGCCGGGCGACGCTCTACATCGACGACAACCAGTCGCAGGCCGACGAGCTGCTGGGCGAGTTGATGGCGCGGGCGCTCGATGCCGAGGCCGCGGGCGCGCCCGATGCACTGGCGTGGTTTGATGCGGGCTATCTGGCGCAGTGCTATCGCCAGTCGGGAACGAAAGCGAGTTTCGGCCCGGCAGCTTCCAAGGCGGCAGGTTCCGGCGCGATCGCGGGCTACAGTTGGGTCGTCAAGGCGCTCGACATCGCCGGCTCGAACCCGCAGATGGAAATCGCTGCGGCGTTGATGACGGCCGATCACCGCGTGCCGCAGCACGAGGCGCACCTCAAGCGCGCGCTGGCCGCCGATGCGACCGAGCTCGCCCCGCAGGCGGAAGATGTCCTGCGCTGGATCGCCGAGATCAATGGAAGCACGATTGAAGCTCTCCGCGCCAAGTACGGACTTACCGATGCTCGCAGCAGCGGCCGTTGACTTGCCGCCCGTCGAGGACCGAGTGCGTTCGAACGCTCAGCCCGAACCGATCCTCGACAGCGAAGCGGAGGATTCGCG
>CAZLDF010000430.1:0-4491 GCA_964558095.1 uncultured Isosphaeraceae bacterium
CGGCGCGCGGCCTGGAAGTCAAACCCCAGCGCCCGCACTTCAGCATCCTCCAGCGACTCTCCGGCGCTGCCAACAATCCCCTCGCCGAAATCCACTTCGCCCGCGACGGCAAACCCGTCGTCCCCACCCGCCTCATCGAAGGCACCGGCAACAGCAGCCTCGACGAAGCCATCGTCGCCAGCCTCTTCCGCTGGCGCGCCGCCGGCAATGAACTCGAAGCACTCGAAGGCGAGCAAACTGTCACGCTGCACATTCGAATCCTGCTGCACGCAGTCCGGCGATGAAGGTGAAATGTGGTCTTGAGATCGCTGCGCGGCTCAGGCGGCCTCGCCTGTGATCGCGTGCTCGGCCTCGACGGCCCAGGACGCGATGGCGGCCGCGAGGACATTCGCATCTCAGGCATGCGGCTTCAACCCCGACTGGCGTCGGCATCCGCTGGGCATTCCCCTGCGAATGAGTGTTGCACGGGGGCGACGAGGCGACGGTCGGGTTCCGTTCGTTATCATCGTTATCATGCGGGCGATGGCAGCGATCGTGAAGAAAGGCAGGGCGGCGAGAAACGGGTCCACGCGGCGGCGTTCCAAGGCCCGGCGCTTCACCGCCGCCGAGTTCTTCGCCGGCATCGGCCTCGTGCGGCTGGCGCTGGAGCGCCAGGGCTGGCGCGTCGTCTTCGCCAACGACATCGATGAAGACAAGGCCGAGATGTACCGGCACAACTGGCCGAAGGACGATCACCTCGTCGTCGGCGACATTCACAAACTCGACGCCGACGCTGTCCCGACGTGCGACCTGTTCACGGCGTCGTTCCCGTGCAACGACCTGTCCATCGCCGGCAAGTGGGAGGGCCTCAACGGCAAGGAGTCCTCGGCATTCTGGGGCTTCGTCCGCATCCTGCGCGAGATGGGTGAGCGCAGACCGCCGCTGGTGATGCTCGAGAACGTCGTCGGATTCCTGATGAGCCACAAGGGCAAGGATTTCGAGCAGGCGATGCTCGCAATGAACGACTTGGGATACGCGGTGGATGCGTTCATTCTCAATGCGGTGCATTGGGTGCCGCAGAGCCGCGCGCGGTTGTTCGTCATAGCGAAGCTTGAAACGGAAGAGAACGGTGATCGATTCGCGAGGGTGAGCGACGCTCGGCCTGAACCGCTGGTTGAATTCATCAACGCCCATCGAAACATCCAGTGGGACATCCGCAGATTGCCTCGCCTGCCGAAGCCTGGCAAATTGCTGCGCGAAATCATTGAAGACTTGCCGGACCACGATCCGCACTGGTGGAGCGATGAACGTGTCGAATACTTCATGCGCCAGCTCAGTCCCCGTCATGCGGTCCTGACAAAACTCATGATTGGGAAGTCGCGATACAGCTACGCGACCGCATTCCGCCGAGTGCGCAACGGCAAGAGCATGGCCGAGATTCGCGTCGATGGGATCGCCGGCTGCCTCCGAACGCCCCGCGGGGGCAGCGGACGTCAGATTCTGCTCAAGGCTGGGAGAGGCAAGTACAAGGTTCGTTTGCTGACAGCGCGCGAGTGCGCACGCTTACAAGGCGTGCCTGACACATACAGAATCAACGTGCCGCTGAATCAGGCGTTGTTCGGTTTCGGCGACGCCGTGTGTGTCCCAGCAATGGGTTGGATCGCGCGACATTACCTCACACAGCTTGCGTCGACGATTGTCGATCAACGTCTGTTTGTTCGGAGCCTGAAGGTTGCCTGATGCAGACTCCGCCTATCGCGACTGGCGCAGCGGCCCCTTCATGCAAAGCGCCCAGCCGAGCAATCTGACGGCCGGACTGCTTTGCGCCTTGGGCTTGTGCGAGGCCATCAAGAGCGCGGGTGGTCATCCTTCGACTGATGCCGACGCTTACTTTGCGGCGCAGGATGGCCTCAAGAATCACAACAGCCTTATTCGACAAGGACTCCTCGACCACGGACTCATCAAGGCAGAAACCAAGTTCGCCGACCTTCCGTTTGGATTCAAAGCGGCGGGGCGGCGCGCCAATCGTCGAAGAGTCTGGGCGCAAGCGCTCGTCGATGCGATGCAGGCTGCAGGTGTACTGTCGCTGAAACACGACGCGCTGGCCGCGGCGATCAGAGAGCACTTTCAACGACCGCTCGCAGACGAGTTGCGAGCGAAGCTGAATGCAGGCCCGTTGTTCGCATTCAGGCCGGCGTTGACTCTCTATACCAATATCGAGCGAATCTTGCTGAAGGCGAAGGAGCGCAATTGCCACGATCAGGTGGCGCAAGCGCTCGTTGCCGCAAAGCTCATCGAACGTTATGACCTGCCGGACGATTACTTCGGCGACCGGTTTCTTTCGGCATACAGCGCCGACAGCACTCGCTCCGGGTCCGACCGTCGAGGTGACCTGCCCGTAGGCGATCTTACGTTTGAGGTCGCGCATTCCCCGCCGGACGAGGAGCACATCAACAAAGCCGCGACTCGGTGGAAGCGTGGCGGGTACACATTGGTCGTACCCGATGATCAGGCCAAGGCTTGGCGCAACAGACTGGCGGCCGCCTACGTCGATGAATTGGCGTCTCGCGAGGAGAAGCTGGACACTTACGTCAATGTGCTGGGCATCATTCAGTTTGTGGCGCAAAACGTCTATGAAAACGCCGGCAAGGAATTGAAGTCGCATCGCAAGCACTTCGAGGATTTCTTCCGACGCTATAATTCGCTTGTTCAGGACACCACATTGGCTGTGACCGTGTCGATGTACGACGATCCAGCAGCGCAGCAGTCTGGAGGGGATTCTCAAGACTAGATGTTGCCGTCCGATGGTGTCGGCGGCGATGCACCACCCTGTTCCGCCAGCCGCTGCTGCTCCTTCCGTCGCCGCCGTTGCTCCTTCGCCCGATAGCGCTTCTGAGCCTTGCTCACATTCTCGAGGCTGAAGAATCCGGGAGAATCCGGCCGCTCGTGCGGCGGCAGATCGTCGTCGGGATCATCCGATTCCATCCACTCCCACAGGGCGTCCTCGGCCTCATCCTTATCGAGGTGCATCGACACCGCGTAGTCCATGTACACGCGGATGGCGTACTGGCTTTCGGGCGGGCCTCCGCCGCTCCACTCGCGAAAGTGCTTCTTCAGGGCCCTGAGTTGTCGCTTGGTCATGTTCGTCTCCCATTGCTGGAGAATTTCGCGGCCGCACTGATTCTCCCGTGACCGCGCCGCGTACCCAAATTCGGTACAGATAGAATCGATGCCGTGGCCGACACCTTCACCAGGGCCGAACGCTCGCGCATCATGGCGCTGGTCCGATCGACGGACACGACGCCGGAACTCGCCGTTCGGCGGCTCGTCCACTCGATGGGTTACCGTTATCGCCTGCACGTTCGCAACTTGCCCGGCACGCCGGACCTGGTGTTCCCGCGGCTGGAGAAGGTGATCTTCGTCTCCGGCTGCTTCTGGCACATGCACGGCTGCGGGCGTTGCCGCGTGCCGGCGACGCGGCGGGAGCAGTGGCTGGCGAAGCTGCAGCGCAATCGGCGGCGCGATCAGCGATCCCGCCGCCGGCTTCGGCGAATGGGATATTCGGTGCTGACTGTCTGGGAATGCCAGATGCGCGATGCGAAAAAGCTCGAAGCCCGGCTCGCCAGGTTTCTTCGCGCGTGAATCACGCGGGCACGATGCAAGCAATTCGTTTCTGATGTCTGAATACAGTGCGCTTGCGCGCTCGGCCCTCACCCCTAACCCCTCTCCCGCTCCCCCGTTGGGGAGAAGGGAACAGGAGCTCACGCCGCGGATTGGCGCTGCTTGACGGCTTCGTAGAGGAACTCGGGCGCGAAGTCCGCGCCGGTGTCCCAGGTGATCGTGTTCAGCTCGCGGTTGAGCTCGAATCGGCGGAATCGCGCAACGTCTTTGAGCGGCTCGAACACCGGCCCCCAAAGTTCATCCTGCAGGTCGATTTCGCCCGCGACACCGTCGGCGAAGGCGATGTGGAGTCGATGGTCCTCCACGTGATGCGCTTGAATGATTTGAGGAATCGTCATTGTCGGATGCTCACACTTCCACCAGCTCCCCTCTTGATCGCCATGTCTTTCAACTTCATCGCGTCGGCCCGTCGGGCGGCGGCGGCGGAATTAACGGCGTGATGTATGCCAACAGCGCGGGCACGTCCTGCTGAATCGCATCCCACACCATGTTCCACCTGATCTTCTCATAGCCATGAATCAGTCGATTTCGCATTCCGACAATTTCGCCCCATTCAATGTCCGGGTGATCGTCCTTGAATTCTTCCGTCAGGCGCGAAACTGCTTCGCCAATAAGCAGGATTTGAGCGACCACGGCCCAGCGCTTCTCGGCGTCTTCCATGAACCTCGCGAAATCCACGCCCCGCACGAACTCCGTTGCATCGCGGGCGAACGTCGCGATGTCCACCAGCGTCGCGTCATCACGCCACATACACGCGCCTCGCGGAATCGAGGATGTGCCGTCGGCGAATCCAGTTGCGGCTTTGCTCGACGCACTCGCGCTCGACAAGGT
>CAZLDF010000431.1:0-9271 GCA_964558095.1 uncultured Isosphaeraceae bacterium
AATCGCAGGCAATCGGCGAGCTTCTTCATCGGATCGCTCAGCACGTTCTCGACAATGCCCGGCTCGCGAATGCGCCCGTTCGTCGAGCCGCGGCGGCTCTGCCAATCGACGAGCAATCCGAAAAGCTGTTCGTTCGCGCTGCGGCACATCAGCGTCTGATTGATCGCGTCTTCAATCAAGTCTGTCCGCCCGCCCTTGACGCCGAGCGAGGCGAGAAATCCCTGGCGCTTGCGCTCGCGGTACAGCACGTTCAGCAGGTGCGCGACGCGGGATTCAGCGAGCGAAACACCGAAGTGCTCGGCGGCGACTTCTTCGACGCGATGCGCTTCGTCGAGGACGACGTGATCGTACGGCGGGAGAAACCCCACGCCCTGCGTGCGCAGCGCGAGGTCGGCGAAGAAGAGCGCGTGGTTGCACACGAGCAGGTCGCCGTTCTCCATGCGCCGTCGCGCCGCCTGGTAGAAACACTTGTCATAGGTGGGACACTTGCGTCCCATGCAGTTGTGAGCGTCGCTGCGCACGTAATCCCACACGTCGCCGGGGGGATTGCGTTCCATGCTGGAAAGCGAGCCGTCGCGCGTGGCGTAGGCCCAGTTCTCGAGCACGTGCAGTTCATGGCGCGAATCGTCATCGGTGAACAGCCGATCCTGCCGCTCGCTCGCGAGTTTCAATCGGCGAAGGGAGACATAGTTGCTGCGCCCCTTGACCAGCACGGCCGAGAACTCTTCGGGGATCACCGCGTTGAGCAGCGGAATGTCTTTCTCGATAAGCTGTTCCTGAAGGTTGATGGTGTTGGTGGCGATAACCACGCGCTTGCTGTGGTGGACGATCTGGCGGATGGCGGGCAGGAGATAGGCGAATGACTTTCCGACGCCCGTGCCGGCCTCGACGAGGAGGTGGCCCTTGTCGGCCATGTTCTGCTCGACGGCGGCGGCCATCTCGATCTGCTGCGGGCGGACTTCGAAGCCCTCCAGCCGCCGGGCGATGGCGCTGCCGGGCGCGAGAAATTGTTCCGCGCTGATCGTCACAGGCCGCATTGTAGGAAAGGATTACGAGGTTTCGCTGATTCGCAGGGGCGGCGAAAAAGTGCGATGCGCGCCTGTGCCGCCGTGGCGATCCGGCCGATGCCATCCGAAGATGTCGATCGCGGCGGTGGCGCGTGCGGCGCTGCGACGGCGCGGAACATCACCAGGGAACCCTTCGATGCATCGCCTGCAATACATTCCACCGCCGCCAAGCGAGGAAGTGCCGCGCGACGCCGGCGGCGGACGCCGCGCTCACGGCCGCATCCATCAGCAGGCGTTGCTCAGCACGCTGGGACCCGTGCTCGATCTTTCCGCGGGCGGCATGCGATTGCTTTCGACCAAGCGCATCGATGGCGAGCACGACGTGATGGTGCTCAGCGGAAGCGGCAGCGTGGAAGTGCGCGCCCGCACGTGTTGGTGCCGAAGGCTGGGCCTGTTCCGCTTCGAGGTGGGCATGGCGTTCGTGGGCGTCCCGCCGCAGGCGGCGCGCACGCTGGCGGCCATCGCGGTTTCGCATCGGCTTCTTCTGTCGGTTTGAGCCGCAACCAGGCGATGATCGCGCGGCGTGCACGCGCCCGCTCGAAGCGTCGCCGGCAGGGGCGTGGCCTTGCCGCCAAGGCGGATCTTCGACCTCGAAGACTCGTCAGACCACGGCACCCAGGCCCGACACGGCGCGTTCACTGCTTCGATGCGCCGCCCAGGGGCGCTCGCCTGGGTTCGCCCGGCGCACGCGGGTAGCGCTTCGGCGTCGGCCGCAGCTTCTCGATCACCACGATCGTCCCGGTCCGCGTGCGGTGCATTGCGACGACCTTGCCGTGCAGGCGATTGAGCGCTTCGCCCGCCTGATCCAGTTCCTGCTGCGCTTTGGCGCCCTTGATCGCGAGCACGAGCCCGCCGACGCGAACCAGCGGCATCGCAAGCTCGAGGACGACATTCAGCGGACCCACGGCTCGGTTGGAGACGACGTCGAAGTGTTCGCGAAAGGCTTCGGCGTCCTGACCGACGGTTTCGGCGCGATCACTGACCACACGCACGTTGGCAAGGGCAAGCTCTCGCGCGGCCGCTTCGAGGAAGCGAGCTTTCTTCGCGGTGGCTTCGAGCAGTGTGATCTCGACGGCGGGCAGAACGATCGCCAGCGGAACGCCGGGCGCTCCGCCGCCGGAGCCGATGTCGATCAATGTCGTTGCGCGCGTTTGGATGACCAGCGGCAGAAGTGTAAGGCTGTCGAAAATGTGGCGCATCCACGCCTGCGCGGGATCGGTGATTGTGGTCAAGTTGAAGCGCTGGTTGGCGTCGAGCAGAAGCGCCAGGTATCGCGCCAGCGCATCGAGTTCGCCCGGTTCGAACTCGATGCCGTAGTCGGCGCAGGCGTCGAGGAACTCGCGGCTTGGCGCGAGGCGACCGGCGTCTGCGCCGCTCACGCCGATTCTCCGCCACGATCGAACTCGAAGGACTCCCGCATGATGTATCGATCCCGCCGCAGCGCGATGTTGAACAGCACGCCGATCATCAGCCAGGCGACGAGCAGGCTGGACCCGCCATAGCTGACGAACGGCAGGGTCATGCCGGTGATCGGCAGCAGCCCGATGGTCATGCCGGTGTTGATGATCATCTGGGTCAGGATCATGGCGACGATTCCGACGGCGACGAGGCGGCCGAAGGGGTCGCGCGACGACAGCGCCGTCACGATGCCGCCCAGCGCCAGCAACGCAAACAGCAGCCAGGTGGTCAACGCGCCGAGCAATCCCCAGCGGCAGGCGATGACGGCGAAAACCATGTCGTTGTGTTCTTCGGGCAACTGGTTGTAGAGGATGAGGTCGCGCGCGTGCTCGGCGCCGACGCCCGTCAGCCCGCCGCTGCCGACAAGCGTCATCGCCTTGTCGCCCTGATAGCCGATGTCGTTGACGAACCGGCTGTCGCCCTTCACCTGATAGATGAGCGCGACAATGCGGTCCTTCTGATGCGGCTGCAGAAACGGATACATCGCCGGCGCCGCGGCGAGACCGATGCACAGGATCAGTGCGATGTGCCGCAGTTTCGCCCCCGCCGCGATCATCATCGCGAAGAACGTCGGCAGGAAGAGCAGCGACGTGCCGAGGTCGGGCTCGATCAGGATCAGGCCCATCGGAATGAACGTCAGCGCCAGGGGAATGAGCAGGCCGAAGAAGCGCCGATGGTTCGAGCGATAGCGCAAGTAGGCCGCCAGGGCGAACACATATGCGATCTTGGCGATTTCAGAGGGTTGAAAATCGAGGACGACGAGATTGATCCACCGGCGAGCGCCGTTGCGCGGATGAACGATCGCGTCGGGGACCTGCGGAACCAGAACGAACACCAGCAGCGCCAACACCAGCAGCATGAACGCATAACTCGCGCGCTGAAACCATCGGTACTTCGGCGCGACGATCACGGCGGCGGCGCCAACGCCCATCAGCAGAAACACCAACTGCTTGCTCGCGTAGCCCGGCTCGGTCGTCGCGATCGCGGCGAAGCCCAGCAGGTTCAGCAGCAGAGCGCTCAAGGCGCAGCACCAGCCGGGGTTCCACCAGCGCAGCAGCGGCAGATGCAGCGGCCGAGCGCGGTCGTGCAGCGCCGTCGCTTTGTATCGGCTTCGGCTTGTCAGCGTCGCCTGCGTCATCGTCACTCGGTCGGC
Source organism: uncultured Isosphaeraceae bacterium (assembly GCA_964558095.1). Classification (GTDB taxonomy): domain Bacteria; phylum Planctomycetota; class Phycisphaerae; order Phycisphaerales; family SM1A02; genus CAZLDF01. The sequence goes on from CAZLDF010000431.1 coordinate 3,679, forward strand.
AGATATCCCTCGGCCTGAAGCGTTCGAATGATCTGATTGGCGATGGGCCCGGCCACGCGCCCGCCGGAGCCGCCATACTCAACGATCACGGCGATGGAGTACATGGGAACCCGCGAGCCGGCCGGCCCGACCAGCCCGACGAACCACGCATGATCGACGCCGGCGACGGGGTTCTGATCGCGCGAGTTCACTTCGCCGTCGCCGTTGGTGTCGGTGCGATACCAGGGGGGGGCCTGCGCGGTGCCCGTCTTCGCCCAGACCGTCACGCCGGTTGCGTTGATGATCGGCTCGCGCGACAGGTCTTCATAGGTGATGTGATTGCCGGTCCCGAAGGGCTCCATGACCGATTGGCGAAGTCCTTCCAGCGCCATTTGCACCAGCTCGCTGGGAAGGGGCGTTTCATCGCGCGGCGTGTGTTGTCGCCGATCGTCCATCAGGATCGTCGCATCGCGTCCGCCGCCGACCGCGCCGCGCGCAAGCTGCGCATAGGCGTTGGCGGCCTGTAAAGGCGTCCACGTCACTTCGCCCTGCCCGATGCCGCCGATCACGGTGCGAAAGCGCGCATCGGGCTCGCCCAGAAGCCGCTCGGTCTCCTGTGGGTCGGGCACGCGCCCGCTAGCCTCGCCGACGAATGTGACCTCGATCTCGCCTGATTCAGCGGTTTGGGCGCGCTGCGCGAGCAGGCCGACATCGAGCGTCTGCCCGAGCCCGAAACTCGACAGCCACGCGTTCAGCCTCTGCATTCCCAATCGATCGGCCAGCGTCTCGAAGAAGATGTTGCACGAGCGGGCGATCGCTTCGTCGGCGACGAGCGAACCGTGCGTCTGCATGTTGTATTGCTCGCGGTAAATCCAGCATCGGGCGGTGTGCGGCGAATGCTCGAAGAACCAACCGGTGCACGCGATGGGTTCGTACAGCGAGTGCGCGTCTTCCATGATCGCCGCCGTCAGGACCAGCGGCTTGATGATCGAGCCGGGCGGGTACGTCGCTTCGATCGGCCGATTGATCCACGGCGTGTTGACCGCGATCCACTCGTCGGGCTGCTCGCGCCCCATCGCCAAGGTCGGCATGCTGACCATCGCCAGCACCTCGCCGGTTTCGACCTCGATCACGACGGCGGCGGCGTTGAGCGGCGTGCCCTGGGCCAGCTTCTCGTTGCGATGCCAGGCTTGCACGCGCGTCAGACCGAGTTCGGGCGCCAGCAGCGCCTGAATGCGCGCTTGCAGCATGATGTCGATGGTGAGCTGAACGTCCGCGCCGGGCCGCGGCTCGGTGCGGTTGACCACGTCGCTGTCGCGGCGCTCGACGACCCGGCCGCGCGTTCCTCGAAGCACGCGCTCCATCGAACGCTCGATTCCCAGCACGCCGACGCGATCGCCCGTCGCGCGGTAGCCGCCCAGATCGACGCGTCGCGCGGATTCCTCATAGAACGGCCGCTGCGCGATGTCTTCAAACCGCGCGCCCTCGCGCACCGAGCCGAGGATGTGATCGGCGATGCCGGCGGCGCGGATCGTCAGCGGCGCCGCCCGCCGCAGCGCCGCGGGCAGCGTCGAACGATCCACGTGCACGTCCGCCGCCTGCCACGGATACGCACGCTGACGCGAATCCTGCACCTCGAACATGCCGGGCAAGCGCTCGCTCAGTCGCCGAAACGCGAACGCGGCCTCCTCGGAGACGCCGGCGAGAACGACGTGCGCCTGTTCCTGCTCGCGAATCGGCCGGGCGACGAACTCGAAGCCCTCGGGATCATCCCCCGCGAACTGCTTCATCGCCGCAAGCCGCTGATTCGACCACACCACCGCCGCCATGGATTGAACGTCGCACTTGATTGCGTCCAGCCGCTCGTTGAGCGCCGCGGCGTCAAGCCCCCCCCATTCGCGGACGTGTTTCCACAGCTCGCGCACCTGCTCGGCATGGTCTGCTTCGTGAACTCGCGCGGCGGCCGTGCGCTCCTCGTCGGACATCTCCAGCCACCGCGACCGGCCGAGCGCCCGCTGCGCATCGCGCCGCGACTGCTCGACCACCCAGCTTCCCGTGACGACTTCATAACGCACCGCGAGATCGAACCCGGCGCGGTCCTCAGCCAGCACTCGGCCGTGGCGATCGAGAATGCGCCCGCGATACATCGGCAGATATCGAACGCGATCGAGGCTGGCCTCGGCGGCGGCGCGATGCTCCGCGCCCTGCACTACCGACAGCCGCACCATCTGCAACACAAGCCCCGCCAGCAGCGCCATCGCTCCGCTCGAAAGCAGCAGGACGCGCCGCTGAAACATGCTGGGGATGATTCGGTCCTTCGGCTTGCCCATCGTCGCGGCTCCTTCCGCTTGGCACGCTGCGCGCCTGCGCCGTCTCCGCGGCGCTCCCATGTCTCCAATTCCCCTCTCCCCGTGGGAAAGGGGGTGAGGGTCGAACCTGCAATCGCGCACGAACACTGAACGCTCAATCGAGACGGTCCTCCCTCGACGGCGACACCAGTGTAGTGCCCGCCTCGGCTTGTGGGGCGAGGCGTCAGTCATTAAGCTGGGACAAGACTCTTCACGCTTCGCACCCGCCGCGAAAGGGCGTCGCACAGGAGGATAGCCCGATGCGTCGCATCGCATTCTTTGCCTACGGCCTGATCGCATACACCCTCTTCCTCGTCGCGTTCCTCTACGCGATCGGCTTCGTCGGCAACGTCCTCGTGCCCAAGGGAATCGACGGCGGCGAGACCGGTCCGACGGCCAGCGCGATCCTCATCAACCTCGCCCTGCTGAGCCTCTTCGCGGTTCAGCACAGCGTCATGGCGCGGCCGGCGTTCAAGCGATGGTGGACCACCATCGTGCCGGCGCCGATCGAGCGCAGCACGTTCGTGCTGCTCACGAGCCTTGTGCTGCTGCTGCTCTATTGGCAGTGGCGGCCGATCACGACGACGATCTGGCACGCCGAGGCGCCGTGGCTGCGAAGCTTGCTCACCGGCATCTCGCTGGTCGGCTGGCTGCTGGTGCTCTTTGCGACGTTCGTCATTGACCACTTCGACCTGTTCGGTCTGCGGCAGGTGTGGCTGCACCTCAAGGGCCGGCCGTACACGCATCCGCCCTTCGCCGAGCGATCGGTGTACAAGTTCGTCCGTCACCCTCTGATGCTGGGCTTCATCATCGCGTTCTGGTCCACGCCGGACATGACGGGTGGCCACCTGCTCTTCGCCTCGGTGACCACCGCGTACATCCTCGTCGCGATCCAGATCGAAGAGCGCGACCTCGTGGCGTTTCTCGGCGACGACTACCGCGGCTATCGCGCCCGCACGCCGATGATCCTCCCATTGCCGGGAAAGCGCCGAACGTGAATCGGCGCGCGGGCATGACGTGCGAAACGAGCCCCACGCGCAAGCTTGGGCAGGAACGAGCAATTCGAGCCCCACGCGCAAGCGTGGGCGGTGAACCGCACGCGATCATGGAACAATCCAACTCTGAAGCTTCGCGCCCAAATCGACCCCCGCGGACGACGGCTCCCTCCGCTTGCGCGGAGGGCTCGTAAGCGGAGCGCTCATCTTCGGCGAAGAAAACGTGGCGAAGAAAACGTGGCAGGAACCGTTGATTGACAATCCAGACGATGGATCGCGACACGGACGATGCAGCAGTGCGCGACGAGCGCTTCTACATTCTCCAGAACTGGCGACATGAGGCGAACACCAACACCCGCGGCTGGGGCGTGCGGTCCGGCTCGGCAAGCCTTACTTACGGGGTGCGGAGCGCATCCGCCGTCGGTTGCGGCGCTGCCGCGCCGAGGATGGTGATCGTCGCAACCAGGATGTCGTCCTCCGGCCGGCCGGCGGTGTGCTTGCGCACCGCCGACTCGATGAACTGCGGCCAGTTGCGCGGCGGAGGCTGGCGCGAGAGCAGGTCGCGCAGCGACTTGATGCCGAACTGCTCGCCCAGCCGATTGCGCGCCTCGAACGCGCCGTCGGTGTAGAGCACGATGGTGTCGCCGGGCGAGAGATCGAACTCGTGCTGCTCGATCACGTATTCATCGTCGGGCACGGCGCCCAGCAGCATGCCGGTCGATGTCAGGTCGGTCACGCCGCCGTTGAACCCGCGAAGGAACCCCGGCGGATGGCCGGCGCTGGCCCACGTGAGCCGGCTCTTGGCGGGGTCGATCGACACGGCGAGCGCGGTCGCGAAGATGTGATGCCGCGACATCGTGAGATAGATGTAGCGGTTGAGCAGGCGCAGGACCTCGGCGGGCGAACTTTCGGGCGCTTCGGCGAAGATGCGTTCGAGCTCGCCGTAGATGCGGTTGACGGTGAGCGCTGCGGCGAGGCCGTGACCGGTGACGTCGATGATGACGGCGTCGAGGACGCCGTCGCGCTGCGGCGCGACATAGACATAGTCGCCGCCCATTTCGCGCATCGGCGTGAAGACGTATTCGAATCGCGCCGCGGCGTCGGCGTGCGGGCGCGGGAACATCGATTCGTGTATCGAGCGCGCTCGCGCGATCTCCTGGCGCATCGACATGAACTGCTGGCCGATCATGCGCTGCTCGAAGATTTCGCTGTGGCGCTGCAGTCGCCAGGCGCAGACGCCCAGGCCAGGGATGAGCACGCCCGGGCCGAAGATGACGGTGAACACGCGGCCGGCGAACGTCGCGCCTTCGTTGCCCGGGTGCAGCAACAGCACGATCAGCGCCCACGCGAGCAGCAGCGGAATGAAGGGCTTGATCGATTCGTTGGGCCGCCAGGGCAGGAACATGCAGGCGCTGAAGTGCCACAGGAAGATCATGGCGAGCATGCTGATGCCCGACTGGCCGCGCAGCAGTTGCTGGCTGAAGAGATTGACGAGGGAGATGAAGCCGAGGATGAGGATCATCGCGGCGGCGGCGCGAAGGAGGCTGACGCGATCGAGGTGGTCGTAGCGCCGCCGAAAGAGAAAATGCCCGATCACGCCCACCGTCGCCAGCCACGCGGCGCCCGCGATGATGATGCCGAGCGCCGAGTCCGCGGCGAGAATGAAGCGATGCTCGATCGCGATATATGCAGCGTGCACCATCGCAACGACGAGATAGACGATGCAGAGCGAACGAAATCGCCGACGGAGCCACGCTTCGAGCTCCTGCTCGTATTCGATGGAGAAAAGTTGCTGCGTGGAAAGCGCGGTCATGAAGGGGCGTCACCCACAACGGACATTTCGTGCGCAGCGTATCGGCGCGCATCGCGTTACGCCACGCCACGAACACTGGCACCGGCGTCCGCGGCTGTGATCGGGGCTCCTATCGTCCCGTGACGAACCCGCGCTGCGGCGTGCCGCGAATGGCCTCCCACGTTCCGCCTTGCGCTGGCCGCGACAGCGTCAGGCCGCGCAGCGCGAGCTGCACGATCAACAAGTCGTCCGCCGCCTGGCCCTGGCGGTGCTTGGCGACCGCGGAAGCGATGAACCGCGGCCAATTCCGCGGCGGGGGATTGAACGTCGCCGTCTCGATCAACTTCGCCATGCCGAACTGCCGTCCCTGCGGGTTCATCGCTTCGATCACGCCGTCGGTGTAGGCGATGATCACGTCGCCGGGCTGCAGCTTCATCGCACACTCGCCGGATTCGAATTCGTCTGGCCGTTCGACGCCC
>CAZLDF010000432.1:0-3287 GCA_964558095.1 uncultured Isosphaeraceae bacterium
CGATTCATCTTCGCCCGCGCCGGCGGCCATGAGCTTTCGCCGAAGCTTTTCGTCCACCGGGATCGCGTGGCCGTCGAAGCCCAGCAGCAGCACGCGCGCCGCGACGTAGGGCGTCATGCCCTCGAGCGTCTCGAGGTACACGCGAACGTCCTTCTTGTTCTGGCTCTTGAGGTGATCGAGCGACAGCTTGTGCTCGCGCAGGAAGATGTCGCGAAGGGTCGCGCGCATGCGCTCGCAGCGCTCCTGCGCCAGCGGGTACGACTCGCCGACGATCTCGGCGGCCTCGTGGGGCAGGCAGATGCGAAGCTCGTTGAGATCGACGACGCGTTCAAGGAGACTTCTGCACGCGGCGGCGGCCTTGTTCGTGGTGGCTTCCCACATCATGAACGATTGCACGAGCAGCGCGATCGGTTCGCCGCCGAGCAGCGGTTCGGGTGTCGCGCCGGCGGGCAGCTTCCTCAGCAGGCCGCCGAGCCGGCGCGCACATGCGTTTGCGTTCTTCACGTCGCCGTTTCCTCACTCTGGTTGTTTTCGATGGATTCGTCGGACTCGACGACCGGGTTCGGGCCGTCGGCGGCGAGGGCGGCGTCGAAGGCCGCCTGCCGCTTCAGCGAATGATCGAGCTTGAAGACCATCCGGGGCATGCGGCGCAAGTCGATGACGCCGGCGAGCTTGGAGCGCACGTGCGTCGCCGCCGCCTCCAGGCCCTGCATGGTCAGCGCTTCGTGCCGCTGCGGCAGGATGGAGACGCTGACCACCGCTTCGGACAAGTCCGGCGCGACGCGCACCTGCGTGATCGAGATCATGCCGCGCACACGCGGGTCGTTGAGCCCGCGATTGAGCAGTTGCTGAATCTCGCGATGCAGCGTCGAGGCGAGTTTGTCGGTTCGCTGGGTCATAGACGTCGTCGGCGGCGAGGGGAGGGTCATGCGGCGCTGAGTGATCGCCGGACCTCCAGGGTTCTGTAGCATTCGATGACGTCGCCGGGTTTGATGTCGTCGTAGCCTTCGATGTTCATGCCGCATTCCTGGCCCGCGCGAACTTCCTTCACGTCGTCCTTGAATCGCTTGAGCTGCTTGAGGCGGCGGTCCTTCTCGACGACGATGCCGCCGCGGGTCACGCGGATCTGCGAATCGCGCTCGACCACGCCGTCGGTGACATAACAGCCGGCGATGAGCCCGACCTTGGAAATCTTGAACACGTCGCGGACCTCCGCGTGGCCGAGCACTTCGAGCTTGAGCTCCGGCTCAAGCAACCCCTCGGCGGCGCGGGTCACGTCGTCAATGAGATCGTAGATGACGTCGTAGAAGCGGACATCGACTTTCTTCGCCTCGGCGAGCTTGCGCGCTTTCGCCGAGGTCGTCACGCTGAACCCGAGGATGATCGCGCCCGCGGCCTCGGCCAAAGCCACGTCCGATTCGTTGATCCCGCCCACCGCAGCGTGCTTGACCGACACGGCGATGTCGTCGGTCGAGATGCGACTGAGCGAGGCCTTGATCGTCTCCACCGAGCCCTGCACGTCGGCCTTGAGAATCAGCGGCAGTTCCTTGCGGCCGCTCGCCGTCATCTTCTGGAAGATGTTGTCCAGCGTGACGCGTTCGGAAGCAAGGGACTTTTCGCGTTCGGCGTCGCGGCGCTCCTGAGCGGCGGCTTCGGCGTCGCGCAGACTCTTGACGACGTAGAACTTGTCGCCGGCGTCGGGCATGTCGCTCATGCCGCTGATCGCCACCGGCGTGCCCGGACCGGCCTGCTTCACGCGCCGCCCGCGGTCATCGACGAGGTCGCGCACCCGGCCGAACGCCCGGCCGATGACGATGAAATCGCCCTGCTGAAGCTGGCCCTGCTGAACGAGCAGTCGCGCGACCGCGCCGCGGCCTTCTTCAAGCTGCGCTTCCAGGACCGTGCCTTCTGCGGCGCCTCCGAAGTCGGACTTCAGTTCCAGAAGCTGCGTCTGGTAGTCGAGCACTTCGAGGAGGTCCTGAATGCCCTGCTTTTTCAGCGCGCTGATGCGGATGACTTCCGTGCTGCCACCCCACTCGGTCGGGTTGAGTTCGTGCGCTGCGAGCTGGCCGAGGATGCGCTGAATGTTGTTGTCCGTCGCTTCGGGCTTGTCGATCTTGTTGAGCGCGACGATGATCGGGACGCCGGCGGCCTTGGCGTGGTTGATCGACTCGATGGTCTGCGGCATGACGCCGTCGTCCGCCGCGACCACCAGCACCACGACGTCGGTGACCTTCGCGCCGCGGCTGCGCATCTCGGTGAAGGCTTCGTGGCCGGGCGTGTCGATGAAGGTGATCGTGTGATCGTTGTCGCCGATGTGCACGGGCACGCGGAACGCGCTGGTGGCCTGGGTGATGCCGCCGGCCTCGCCCGCGGCGACGTTCGTGTTGCGGATGGCGTCCAGCAGCGTCGTCTTGCCGTGATCGACGTGGCCGAGAATCGTCACCACCGGCGACCGCGGGCGCTCGTCCACCACCAACCGCTCCTTGGAAAGCTGCTGAATGTGCTCTTCGGCGGAGACATCAGCGGCGACGTCCAGCTCGATGCCGTAATCAAGCATGAGCGCGACGGCGGTGGGGGCGTCGATCGCCGAATTGATCGTCGCCATCGTTCCGCTGAGCATGAGCTGCTTGAGAATTTCGGCCGCCTTGATGCCGGTGGCGGCGGAGAGTTCCTTGATGAAGATGGGCGCGGCGATCTTCACCTTGCCGCCGGATTTCGCGGGGCTGGCGCTGCGCTGGCCGCGCACCGAGCGCTTGAGGCTGTCGCGGCGTGCGTGTTTGAAGAAGCCGCCCGAGCGGTTGAGCCGGTTCTCGCGTTCGAGCAGATCCTGCTCGCGCCAGTTGAACGATTGTCCACCCGCCTCGAAGGTGCTGCGGCGACCGGGACGTCCGGCGCCCTCGCCCGGCGCGCCGGGGACCGCTGGTCCGGTGCGCCGGCGATTGCGACGCGATGGAATTCCGCGCTCGCCGCGCCCTGCGGCGCTGGCGTCCGATGGCGCGGCGCCGGCGGTGCCTCGACCGCCGCCGCCGGCTGCGCCGGGAAGTCGAGAGTGATCGACTTGCCGCTGCGGGTCGCGTTCAGGGGACCGCTGCGGCTCAAGAACCGCAGCGTCTCGCCGACCGCGGCGCGCCGGGTCTCCCAGGCGACGTGCGCGCTCGCCAGCGTGGCGTGGCCGCACAGAGGCACCTCGACGCGCGGGGTGAACCAGCGCAGCTCGTAGCCGTTGTGGGTGGGCCAGATGAAGGCGGTCTCGGAGAGGTTCATCTCCGCCGCCACGTCCTGCA
>CAZLDF010000433.1:0-12833 GCA_964558095.1 uncultured Isosphaeraceae bacterium
CTACGTCTTTGTCGCGCTCAATGGGCGCGACGGCCAGCCTGAATATCACGTCGTTCCGGGCGATCACGTCGCGAACTGGTGCGCCGACAACCACCGGAAGTGGCTAAAAGGAACCAAACGCGACGGTGGACAGCGCAAGGATACGAGCATGCGCACGTTCCGCCCCGGCGAGGACTTTCGGAACGCATGGGATTCGCTGCCCGTCTGAGCTTTACGCCGCTTCAAGCAATCGCGCGGATTCGATCTTCATCGCCGATGGCGCGGCTTCGAGTTGCCTGCTCACATCGTATTTGCCGCATGCGCTGGGCGGCAACAGCAATCCCGCATTGATCTGCTCGATGCAGCGGTCTCGCAGTTCGCGCGCGGCTTCGACTATGTTCGGATCGTTCTGGAATTTCTCGCGCTTGGGCTTCTCCGCCTTGGCCGCTTCCTTCGCTTCGGGGCTTCCCTTTGGGGGCGCGAACCACAAGCCGCCCGCTGGGCGCGCTGGAAATCCGCTCGGCCCGGTGATGGGTCAAGTGCGAACGAACTTCGCCGCTCACTTGCCGCCAAGAACGCGCTGTCGCACCGGTTCGAGCACGAAGGTGGCCGTTTCGCCGGCGACGTGCCCGACGCCGACGATGCGGCCGTCGTCGCTGATGGCGTCGGCGCGAAGAAGCGTCCAGGGCGAACCGGGCGGCAGGAAGTCGTTGAGGTCGCGCATGACGCCGTCACGATGAATGAACGCGTGGCGCGAGCCATCGGGCAGCAGCGCCTCGCCGACGATCACGCCGGCGTCGTTGATGTCATAGGCCCAGCTTGAGTGGCCGCCGAGCGAACCCAGCGCGTGGATGTCGCCGCTCGCATCCCACATCACCGCGTGCTGAATGCCGTAGGTGATGCCGTTGGAGTGGCCGACGATGACGTTGTGGTTGTTGATGGCGCTGGCGCTGGCGCCGGGGAAGTCGCTGTCCTTGAGCGCCGGCAGCGCGGTCATCACGCCGCCGCTCTCCCATCGGAAAGCCATCTCGAAGGACATCTGGCCTGAGGACCAGCCGACGACGACGCCGTGGTCGTTGACATCGTTGGCGCCGCTGTAGGAATCGGCGAGCGAACCAAGGTCGATCGTGCCGGTCTGCTCGCTCCAGAAAAACGCATGCCAGAAGCCGCCGCTGACCTCGCTGGTGCCGGCCATGTGTCCGAAGCGGTTGATGCCGTCGCCGTAGGTGTTGTCGTTAGGGTCGCCGGTGAGGGGGGGGACGACGGTCATCGAGCCGTCGAGTTCCCATCGCACAGCCCGCCATCCCCACCACGGCTGCGATTGGCTGGAGCCTGCGATCTGGCCGAGTTCGTTGACGGCGTTGGCGTTCGTGTAGAGCCCGCCGAGCGTGTCCAGCGTCGCCACTTCGCCGTCGATGTACATCAGGGGCAGCGAGCCGCTTTGGCCCGACGCGGTCCCCACCGCTTCGCCGCGCTCGTTGACGTCGGCCGCCCCAACCGAGTTCGAACCCGCGGGCACCGGCACCTGGCGAATCGAGTAGCGGTCGATCGTCGGTCGGCGGGCAAGGTCCTGCAACTGGTCGGCACCGAGCGCCAGGCAGAGGGTTGTGCCCGCGGCAAGGGCGGCGGCGGACGTTCGCAGCATGATCGTGGTGGTTGGCATGGGGGGCCTCCTCGTGGCGTGTGGTGGCAAGACAGGATAACAGGCAGTCCGCCGGGCGCGAGCGGTCCGCCAACTTCCAGATGTTGCCGCGTCGGCTGTTCCTTGCTGAAATCCTGGCAGATCGAGCGGGATCACGCTTGCGCGTCTCCATGTGACGAGCTCCCGCTCGCCGCGACAGGCGCGGAATCACACCGAGGATCTCGCAGCCGGAACGACCTCCCGCTGTGGTACACTGCTCGTGGGAGCAGGCTTCGAACGGGCGCGGGCAATGGGAAACTCTTGCGGCAACGGTGGGAGCGGCGGCATCGACGCCAACGACAAGAACAACAAGGCCGGCGACGTCACGACGCTGCTGCGGCGAATCGCCGACGGCGACGACGCGGCGCGCGATGTCCTGCTCGAAATCGTCTATGACGATCTTCGACGAATCGCGATGCGCCGGCTGGGCGGCGATCGCCGCGGCACGATCTCGCCCACCACGCTCGTCAACGAGTGCTTCATCGAATTGTGGGGCGAGCGGCCGATCTCATGTGCCGATCGACAGCATCTGTTCGCGCTGGCGGCGCGGGCGATGCGGAACATCGTCATCGACCGCGCCCGGCACGAAGCGGCGCAGAAGCGCGGTGGCGGCCGCACGCGAGTCTCCCTCGAACAGACCAGTCTCTGCGTCACCGATCAGTATGAGGAACTGCTGGCGCTCAACGATGCGCTCGATCGCCTGTCGAAGACCGAGCCGCTGGGCACGCAGATCGTAATGCTGCGGTTTTTCGCCGGGCTGACGCAGGAAGAGACGGCGGCGGCGCTGGGACTGCCGGTCATCCGCGTGCGGCGGGAATGGGAATATACGCGGGCGCTGCTGCACCGCGAAATCGTCGGGCGATCAGATTCGCAAGAAAAACTTCCGAAAAAGTGAGCAGCGGCGGCGGCGGACTGCGCTCAGGGGGGAGGCGGTGAGTCCCGGCATGGATGAGGGCGATCGATCACGAATCGTGCGGGAACTGTTCGACCAGGCGGCGGACCTGGATGTCGCTGTGCGCACCGCGCACCTGAACAGGCATTGCGCGGACCCGGACGTTCGGCGGGAAGTCGAGGACCTGCTGCGCCATCACGACGAGGCCCGCGCGATGCGCTGGGAGCTGCCGGTTGAACTGGTGCAGCCGCGGGACGGCGAAGCGCAGACGGTGATGACCGAGCCGCGCATGCTGGGCGGGTTTCGGATTGTGCGCGAGCTCGGCCGGGGCGGGATGGCGGTGGTGTATCTGGCGCGCGATGAGCAGCTCAAGCGCGAGGTGGCGCTGAAGGTGCTCCCGCGGTCGAGCGCAATGTCGGAGCGGCGGATCGCGCGGTTTCGCCACGAAGGTCGCGCCATCGCCAAACTTAATCACGGCAACATCGTGCAGGTGTACACCATCGGCCACGAAGGCGATGAGCACTTCATCGCGATGGAGTATGTCGAGGGGCGAACGCTCGCGGAACAGTTGAAATGGCTGAGCAAGCTCGACATGGCGGAGCAGATGATGCAGCTCGCCAGCCGGGAGACGCTGCGGCGGAACGTCGAGGTCATCGCGCAGGTCGCCGACGGCCTGGAGCATGCGCATCGTCACGACGTCATCCATCGCGACGTCAAGCCGTCGAACATCCTGATCGACGGCGAAGGGTGCGCGAAGCTGGCGGACTTCGGCATCGCGCGAATTCTCCGCGAAGACGGCATGACGAAGACTGACGAGACGCCCGGCACTTATGCCTACATGAGCCCCGAGCAGGCGCAGCTCAAGCGGCAGAAAACCATCGACGGGCGGGCCGATGTGTATTCGCTGGGCGTGGTGCTGTACGAGGCGCTGACGGGTATGCCGGCGTTCACCGGAAGCTCGGCGGCGGAAGTGCTCGCGGCGGTCTTGTCGCGCGATCCCCGACCTGTGCGGGCCGTCAATCGCCACATTCCGCGCGATCTCGAAACGATCGCGCACAAGGCGATGGAAAAGTCGCCCGACCGGCGGTATTCGTCGGCGGGTCACATGGCGGCCGACCTGCGAAGCTGGCTCGCCGGCCTGCCGATTCTCGCGCGCCCGGCGGGGCCGGTGCGAGTCGCCGGTCGGTGGGTGAAGCGGCATCGGCGATTCGTCGTCGCGGCCGCGATCGTCATGCTCATCGCGCTGACGGCGATGCTCGGGATGAATCAACGCCAGCAGTGGCGGATGAACCACTGCGCGATCGAAGTCACCGGTGACGCGCCGGGCGCGCTCGTGTATGCGCGCCGGTTCGCCGAAGCCTCCTGCGAACCGGGCGAGCGGGCGTTGCTCGGCGCGATGCCGGTGGGCGCGACGTGGCTCGAGGGCGGGCTGTATCGAATCGAAGTCGTGCGCGATGACGGGGCTTTCGAGGAGATCGATGTATGGCTGGATGGCTTCGGCGAAGTGACGCCCGTTGCGATCGCGTTCGCACACGCCGCCGCCGCGCGAGGCGATGATTTCGAATCGTCAATGGCGCTGGTGCCCGAGGGTGAATATCGCGTGGGCTATCCGGGCGGCGACGGGTATGAGGCCGAGCAGGCCCTCCACGTCGATGCGTTCTGGATCGACCTGCATGAGGTCACCAACGCGCAGTTCAGCCAGTTCGTGCGCGAAACCAATCGCGCGATGCCGGGACCCGATCAGTGGCGCGACCTGAGCGAAGACCCGCAGTGGGCGAATCATCCCACAACAGGCGTCTCGTGGGATGACGCGCTGGCCTATGCACATTGGGCGGGCAAGCGGCTGCCGACGCGCGTCGAGTGGGAGGCGGCGGCGAGATTCCCTGACGGCAGGCTCTACCCCTGGGGAAACCAGCCGGCGAATGAAGCGCTCTTGCCGAGCGCCGAGGAGTATTGCAGGTGGTTCCGGGTGACGTGGGCGCTGGGGTACGAGTTGTACCACTCGTTCGCGCGGCCGGTGGATTCGGACGTCCGGCCCTCGCCGCTGGGTTTGCACTACATGTTCGGCAACGTGGAGGAGTTCACGGCAAGCGTCGCGGCGGGGCAGGGGCCGATCGTCAAGGGCGGCTACTGGATGACGCCGGCGGGCTGCTGGGACCTGTCGAGGACGGTGACGATGCCGATGGAGGGCAACCGCTCCGTGGGCCGCGGGTTCCGCTGCGCGCGGAGCGCGGCCATCGCACATGAGAACGGTGCAGTCGAAACTGGAAATGAATAGTGGTTTCATTTCCCGGAATGTGAGCAGCGCCTTGCCAAGAATTCGATAATCTAGTGCCGCTGGTGCCGTTCGAAGCAAACGATTTGCTCTCGGCACTTCGCATCTAACGGGAGGACATTCTCGATGAACCGTCGTACCATGATTGTGAGCGCCATGCTATGTGTCATCGCCGGCTTCAACGCCGGAGGGTGTGCATCAACCGATCTCGTGAGCCTCAGCGCCATGCGACCCGACCCGGAGCCTGACCCGGCATACGCGGTCAACGCCGACATGGAGTTCCTGCTGGTGATTCAGCCAGTGGATCCGGCGGATCCGGCGCCTACACCGGCGGAAGAACTCGAAATCCGCAAGGCGTTCGCCACCCGATTCAATCCGCCCCCGATCATCAGCCCAGATCCGAACATTGTTTACAACAACCCCGACGAAGCGCGGGCGATTTCGCTGGCCACTGTTGATGACGACGATGATATAGAGACCATTCTCAACACCTACCTCGACGAGATGGTGGGGGACAGCGCCCGTACGGACACCGGCAAAACGGACGATTGGCATGTCATGCCGTTCGAAACGGGCGCTTGGGTCAAGGGTCCAGGCGGATTGCACATCTGGGTCGGCAAAGTCACATTGAGCGATGGAGGCCCCGGATATCCATGGACGTTCCAGTTCCCCGCGGTGAATCCGAAGTTCACGGTGGCGCCGCATGTGCATCTGACGTTCCGGCGCGCCAAAGTCCTGCCATGAACTATGCGCACCGCACGTATCAACCTGAGATTCCCCGATGGCGTGAACGCCGCGAAGGGTGTGTTCTATTGGACGCGAACACGAATCCTCGATGTTCAGCCAGAAGACCCCGAAGTTGCGGACGCAAAGCTGTCGAATCGCCTTGGCGTCTTGATTCACCTCCAGAAGTCGCACGCGGACGACGTTACATTGATCGTGAAGTATGAAGGCGAGCCGCCAAGGCTCGCCAAGATCGAATTTCAGGAATCATCCGACGCCGAGCTGACCGCGTTCATGGAGCAGGATCTCACGAAGCTCATCGTCGTGACGATCGAGGAGTGGCTGGCCTGCAGGGAATGTCATACCCGAGCGCATCCCGACCCGGACATTTGCGATGGTCGCGCGTTCTTTCTGGCGTTGGACAGACAGACCAATCAGATCATCCTTGAGTTCCTCGGCGGCGCGCTGGCGGGCGTGCTCCCGCAGTTGACCAATTTCCAGATGAAGCTGCTGAGCAGAATGGATTGGTTGTTCTGGCAGAACCCACCGGAGAATTGCCCGGTGTTCACTGCCGACGATGTGGATATGCTCAACAGGGTGTGCGCTCTCATCGAGCCGCTCATGGTCACCCACCTCGGAACCACGGACCGAATCTTAGATGCTTTCGACCGCTTCGCCGCCGGGCTGCTTCGACATGACTGCGGAAGATTGGTGGATGATGGACAGGGCAAGCGAAAGATCAATTCGTGCGATGCGGATTCAGCGTTCGTGTTCCTCTTCGCGGAACTCGCATTCGCGGCGGTCGAACTCGGCAGAGCGGAATGGGCTGCGTACCTGAATGGCTTCGTCCGCATGCAGCAGATATACATTGATCGATGGGCGCCGATGCCGCCACCACCCGCTGACCGATACTTCAGTGATTACAACGAACCCAACCCCGACGTTGTCCTGTGCCAGGACGCAGTGGACATCATTGTCGATGACTACGTCCAACAATACGGCGACGATCTCCCAAGTCTTCGGAACCAAATGTGCCTGAACCTGCAGGAGTTGGCGCCGAACGGAGGGATTTTCCCATAGGCCCCAGGAACCTGCGGGAGCATTCCACGATGCCTATCGCTCGCCAATCTGCTAGACTTGCCGAGTTCAAGGAGCAGAAGCGTGAGTCGTCTTCGGCTGATGAGAACGAGCTTTTGTGTCCCGCTGGTCGCAGCGGGTCTCAGCATTTCAAGCTGTTCCGAATCGGGTGATGGCTCATCCGCGGCCGCCGAGCGCTCGACATCACGTGATTCGGACGAGAGCGCGACCGAGCACGCCTTAGACGCCGCCCAGCGAGCGCACGACGAAGCCGTCGCATCGCTGCTCAGCGAATTCGAGCAGCGCTACGCGCTGGTCGAGGAGCGATTCGCCGCCGTGCGCGCCGACGCCGCGCCGGATGTCCATGACGATGATGACGAGCTGCTCGCCGAAGAGATCGCCGCCGTCGAGCGCACGCTTGCCGAGGCCAGCGAAAAGATGCAGGCGCTTCGTCGACCCGGCGCGGAGGCGAACATTCTCGTGACGCACATCACCAAGCTCATCGAAATCTCGAAAGTGCAGACCGATCAGATCAGGGCGATGCTCGATGAGCGGGAAGCGGGCGAGCCCGGCGCTGCGCCGCCCGGATAGTCCGGCCCGCGGCGAAACACAAGCCTTCGATCTTCGAAGCACGAGCGAGGCGGGATTGAAAGAAGGAACGACCATTGAGCGCAGCAGACAAACTTGTAGCTGAAACACTCGACCAGTCGATGCGCGATTTGCGCCAGGGCGTGCAGCGACTCAAGGATCGGCTGGCGCAGTCGTGCAAGCAGGGCGGCTCGGTCGAGGACATCGAAGGCTATGTCCAGCGCATCAAGCTGCTCGAGGACGTCATCGCACAGGTGCAGGCGGTGCATCAGCGCGTCGAGGCGGAGGGAGCGACGCTCGAACCGGCGAGCGCGTGGTCCAAGTGACGGGCGGAGCGCGCCGGCGCTGCTCGCCGCCGCCTGCGGTACAATGAATCGACTGGGGACTGGGCTGGCGAATTCGCTGGGGACTCGGCAGAGTGGTTGGTTCCGCCGGGCGTGTCGATGGGGAGCGTATCGATTGGGGGGGCGAATCGATTGGCGGGGGCGTGGCGCATGGCTCGAACTTCGCGATCAACCGGTTCGCTGCTGCTGGCTGGAGTGGCGCTGTCGTTCGCGCTGGCCTTCGCGGCCTGGAGCGTCTGGCTCGCCGCGGCGGGGCAGCAATTGCGCGAGCGCTCCGCCGCCACGCACGCGCAACTCAGCGAGCTTGAATCGCTGCGTGATACGCTCGAAGCGGCCGAGCAGACGCTGGCTCGCTGGGATTCGACGCCGGCGGGTCGAGAGCCGGAAATCCAGCAGTGGCGGCGGCTTCGCAAGCGGATGATCGCCGAGCTGGCGATCGTTGGCGATTCGCAGGAGCTTGGCGCGCGGTTGACGGCGGACCTCGCCGCGCTGGAGCAGGCGGTGCAGCGCTTGCAGGACTTCGCCGCCGACGACGCGCCCGACGATTCGCCGCCTGATTCGCGCATGTCCGTCGCCGAGGCCCGAGCGGAGATTCACGCCGCCATGCAGACCGTGGCCAGAGCGTCCACGATCGTGCTTGCCAACCAGGGCGCCATCTCCGCCGAACTCAACACGCGATGGAACGAGCTTTGGATTCTGGCGGCGGTGGCGATTGCGACGGCGATTATCCTCGGCGTACTGCTGCTGTTCGCTCGCCGCGAGGCCGATCAGTACCGAGCCGCCGAGTCGGCGCTGCTGGCGGCGCAGGAAGAGATCGGCGACCGCGTGCGGGAGCAGACGGCGCACCTGCGCCTCACCAACGCCAAGCTGCACGACGAAATCGCCCAGCGCCGCCTGGCGCAGGACGAATCGCGACAGCGCGAGGAGCGGCTGAAGCGGCAGAACGCGGTGCTCGTCGAGCTGTCGCGCAGCGACCGGATCGCCGGCGGCGACCTTCCCGCGGCGCTTCGCGAGATCGCCCAGGCCGCCGCCGAAACGCTCGCCGTCGAACGCGTCGGCATCTGGCTGTTCGACGAGGGCCGCGGCCGAATCGAATGCGTCGAGCTGTTTCAGCGCCACGACGGCCAACACCAGCAGGGCAAGGCGCTCACCGCGGCCGATTACCCGGAATACTTCAAGGCGCTCGAAGCCGGCCGGACCGTCGCGGCCCACAGCGCCATGACCGATCCCCGCACCGCTGAATTCACCGAGAGCTATCTCAAACCCCTGGGCATCTCCTCGATGCTCGACGCGATCGTGCGGCTGGGCGAGCTGTCGGTCGGGGTGGTGTGTCACGAGCACGTGGGCCCGGAGCGGAACTGGTCGGTGGAGGAGCAGGCCTTCGCGGGCTCGATCGCCGACTTCGTCGCGCTGGCGCTGCAGGCCAGCGAGCGCCGCAAGGTCGAGCATTCGCTTCAGCGGCAGCGGGCGTTTCTGCGCCAGGTGATCGACACCACGCCGCACATGATCTTTGCAAAGGATCGCGAGGGCCGCTTCACGCTGGTCAACGAGGCCGTCGCCGAAGCCTACGGCTCGACCGTCGCCAACATCACCGGCAAGAAGGACGAAGACTTCAATCCGAATCCGGAAGAAGTCGCGCACTTTCGCAAAGACGACCTCGAAGTGATGAACTCGCGTCGCGAGAAGCACATCGCGGAAGAGGTCATCACCGACAACCGCGGTCACGTTCGCTGGCTGGCGACGGTCAAGCGCCCGATCATCGACGAATCGGGCGTCGCCAACCAGGTGCTGGGCGTGGCGACGGACATCACGGCCATGCGCGAGACCGCCGCCAAGCTTCGCCAACTCAATCAGGAACTGCACCGCAAGAATCGCGAGCTCGAGGAATACGCCTCGATCGCGGCGCATGACCTCAAGCGGCCCGCGGTGGCGCTGCACGGCCTGCTCAGCTTGATTCGCGAGGACGCCGGCGAAGCGATCGATGCCGAAAGCCGCGAGAACCTGGAACTGGCGCTGCGCGAGTGCGAGCGCATGGAGCACCTCATCGCGGAGCTGTCGAGCCTGTCGCGCGCCGAGCGCCTGCCGCTGACGGTCGTGCGTGCCCCGCTGGAGGAAGTTCTTCAGCGATGCGTCGCGCGTTTTCAGCACCAGGCCGCGGCCCGTGACGTAGTTCTAAGCGTGTCGTGCGACGAGGGCGTCGTGCACGTCAGCCGCCGGCACGTCGAAGAGGCGCTGGCGAACCTTGTCGAAAACGCGCTGGTGCACGGCTGCCCCAAGGCCGGCTGCGAAGTGCGCGTGACCGGGACGCTCAACGGCGCCACCGCCCGGGTGTCGGTGGCGGACAACGGCCCCGGCATCGGCCCCGAAGAGCAGCGGGCCGTGTTCGAGCTGTTCCAACGGGGCTCGCAAAGCGACGCGACGCCTGGAACCGGTGTAGGATTGTTCGCCGTGACGCGATTGATGTCGCAGATCGGGGGACGGGTAGAACTGCAGTCGCAGCCGGGTCGCGGCGCGATGTTCACGCTGGTGTTCCCGGTTCAGCCGACCAGCGCCTCCCCCCCCTCCGCCACAGGGGCGGCCCGCAGGGAAGGAAGCGCCGCGTGATGAACGGTCCAGCCGCGCGAGTCAACGTCCTGCTGGTCGAAGACGACCTGGCGCACTCGAAGATCATGCGCCGCGCTCTGCGCGGCGCCGCGTCGCGCATCAACCTGTTTCATGTGACCGACGGCAACGCGGCGCTGAGTTTCCTGCGCGGCGGAACGCGCGCCGCGCCGGGCATCGCGGCGCAAAGCGAAGCGCAAGGCGACGCCGCGATCGAGCCCGCCGGCGGCTCGCCGCAGCACACGATGGCCGATCTCGTGCTGCTGGACCTGCGCATGCCCTCGATGGACGGCTTCGCCGTGCTCAGCGCCGTCAAGAGCGATCCCGTGCTCCGCGATGTGCCCATGGTGGTCATCAGCACGTCCGATCGGCCCGAAGACGTTCGGCGATGCTACAGCCTCGGCGCCAACGCCTATGTCACCAAGCCGGTCGATTTCCGCGAGTTCAGCCGCTGCGTCGAAGCAATCGCGACCTTCTGGCTGGACTGCGCGACCCTGCCGCGCGACGTCGAGCGCCTCACGCGAGCATCATGAGCGATTCCACCTGCGCTCCCACCATCGTGCGCGAGATGCCGCGGTCGTTCCGCGAGCACGTCGAGCGGCTGCGCCTGCTATGGCGGCTGGCGCTGCATCGCAAGTTCAAGCCGCTGGTGAAGCGGCTGGCCCCGCTCATCCCGCCGGGTTCGACCGTGCTCGACGTTGGGGGCAACCACGGGCGCTTCGCCGCGGAACTGGCGCTGGCGCTTGGCGGCAGCCTCACCGTTCACGCTTTCGAACCGCTGGCGTACAACTTCGCGATGCTGCGGCTGGTGGCGAAGCGCCACCGCAACGTCACGGCGCACCACTTCGGACTCTCCGACCGTGACGAGGAACTGAATCTCTACACGCCGGTGCTCACGAGCGGCGTGGTTGAGCATGGCGGGTCGTTCATCGCCCAAACCCCGCCCCGCGCGATGGACGCGCGCAGGCCGGTGCTCGTGCAGACGCCGGTCATCGTGCGCCACGGCGATCGGGTGCTCGACGAACTCGGCGTCCAGCGATTCAGCTTCGCGAAAATCGACGTCGAGGGCCACGAAGCCGCGGTGCTCCGCGGCCTGCAGAAGCGCATCGAGCGCGACCACCCGCTGCTGTTCATCGAAGTCTTGCCTCTCCGGCCCGATCGCGCCGCTGCAACGGACGAGATGACGAAGTATCTCGCGGGGCTGGGATATCACGCTGCGCTCGACGATGATGAGCGCGACCGGTGGCGCTTCGTGGACTGGAAGGACATCGCAGCCCTGGTTCGCACCAAGGGCCAGGACATACTGGCCTGGCACGGCGACGGACCCGGCGCTGAAGCGGCGCGGCGAGCGCTCGCGGCTTCGGCCGAGGCGCGGCGCCCATCGTGAATCGGTCCAAAGCGCCGCGTCCTGTTCGAGCAGAAGGATGTCGGCGCTCACAAGGTAGAATCGACGTTCGAGGAATGGTGTCCATGCGACTGACGCTTCGCCGCCGCATGATTCTGCTGATCGCGCTTCCGACGCTGGCGATCTATGTCGTCGTGCTGGGGCTGGCGATGGCGCAGCTTCGCCAGCTCGGCCGCGAGGAAGTGCAGCGCGACATGCAGCGCATGGCGCAGCACCATGCGGCGCGATTCGAAGCCTATCTCGATCTCGCCGCGTCAGTCGCCGATTCGACCGCCGCCTCGCTCGAGGCGCGCCCCGACATCGCCGAACGCGAGATCTTCCAGCAGCTTCGGAAGAACGTGATGCAGCACGAGTTCATCTATGGCGCAGCGATGGCGTTCGAGCCGGGCGCCATCGAGTCCTCCACGCGCCTCTACAGCCCCTACGTGCATCGCGACGGCGCGGCGATCAGGGAGTTGAACATCACCGAGGACGTCTATGACTGGTACGCCGATGAGCAATGGGAGTGGTTCCGTCTGCCGAAGCATCGCAACGCCGCCGTCTGGTCGAACCCGTATTTCGACGAAGGCGCGGGCAACGTGCTCATGGTCACCTACAGCGCGCCGTTCTATCGCAATGGCGCCTTTCGCGGCGTCACGACCGTCGATATCGAGATTCCGCGACTCAACGAAACCGTCGGGCGGCACATCGTCGGGGACCATCCGTTCGACGTGCTCTCCGGCGACGGGACGTTCGTGTACAGCACGATTCCCAGACACATCGGTCGAAGCCTCTTCGACGTCATGGCGGAGCACGATCGGCCGGAAGTGGCGGAGCACGCGCGGCGATCGCTCGCCGGCGAAACCACGATGGCGACGTACGAGGCGATCGAGGGAATTGACCCGCCCGGTGAAACGGTCTGGAGCTTTCACGAGCCCATCGCCAGCGCGGGCTGGGTGTTCGGCACGAAAGTGTACGAAAGCGAAGCGCTGGCCGCCGTCCATCGCCGCATGACCATGGCGTCGATCGCGCTCGGAGTGACGCTCGCGATGATCATCGGCTGCATCGTCGGCGTCTCGGCGCGCATCACTCGGCCCATCGCCAATCTGCGGGCGCGCGTCAGCGAGATTTCCGCCGGTAATCTGGAGACGCGGGTGGAGGGCATCCGCACGGATGACGAGATCGGCGACCTCGCGATCGCATTCAACGCGATGACCGCGGCGCTTCGAGGTCACGTCGAACAGCTCGCGCACGAGCAGGCGGCCAGGCAGAAGTTCGAGCAGGACCTC
>CAZLDF010000434.1:0-5661 GCA_964558095.1 uncultured Isosphaeraceae bacterium
CGCGCTCGACGCCTCCGGCCGGGGAGTTCACGGCCGGGCGCTCGAATCGTTCCGCGCCGACGACAAGCGCCGGCCGGGCGCGCCGCTGATGCTGGCCGACCATCTGCGCTGAAGCGAGCTTGAGATCGATGTTTCGCCCGCAGGGCGCACGAACGTTGCCAGGGGCGCAGCGCTTCGCAAGCCCTTGGAATGGGAATCCCCTATCTCCTTTTCTTCTCCCTGGGCTATCGACATCCAGTGGCTTGCTCGCAAAGCCTCGCGGCGCCACTGGCAACGTTCGTGCGCCCTCCGGGCGAGGAGAAGCGCGCTTTGTGGCATAAGCCGTCGAGAAGGCAACGTGACGATTTGGCGCAGAATTCTGCGCGCCTGTTTAGAACGAATAGCTGACGCCCAGGCGGCCGATGAACTCGTCGCGCCGCCCGCTATTCAACTGCGAAGTCGTCGTGCCCAGGTGCAGCCAGTGCGCGCCGGCGGAAAGCCGTCCGCGACCGAAGCCAAACGGCGGAAGCTCGATCGACGCATCAACGCCCGCGTCGAAATAGCCGAACCGATGGTCTTCGCCCGTGGCGTCCTGATAGTAATCGCTCACGCTCAACCCGACCTTCACCGGCAGGGTGACATCGAGCGTCAGCCCGTCGCGCACGCGCCACGCGAAGCCCGGCTCGATCCCAAGCTGTAGATACACGCCGCGGCTGGGCTCGGTCAGCGGCGGACCGCCCGCTTCGATCACAAGCCCTGCGTGCGGGTTGAGCGCGAAACCGTCGCTCCACATCGCGCTGTCGTCCAATTCCGCGAGAATGGACAGTTCGTGCGACGTGTCGAACGCGCCGGAGGGGCTGATGTAGAAGTAGTACGTGCCGTACACCGTCCACTCGTCCCATGACGCCGAAACTCCGCCATAGAGATCGAGTTCATACCAGTAGCGCGTGAGCCCGTCGCTGGAAGTCGCTGCGGTTCTGGCGCCGTGAATCGACGACCACGAGCCGAGAAACGCCTCGAACTGAACCGCATCGGTCGGCTCAGAAAGATTGGCGTAGAGCTCGACGAGCGGCTGCAGGATCACGCCGGTGTCTTCCTTGAGCGCGCCGCGAAAATAGTAAGCGTTGGTCCAGTCGAGCGAAGCGTCCACTCGCAGCCGATTCACGGGCACGATCGCTTCGCCCTCGGCTGCGGATTGATCGGGCTGCTCCAGCCGCTTGTACCAGGGCTCATCGCGCCAGGGCGTTGGAGGTTCTTCCTGATCGCCCTTTGGTTTGCTGGGCACCGACGACTGAGGCGAGGCATCCTGCACCGCGGGATTCGTCGATGCCAGGCGTGCGTCCGCTTCGATCCGATGGTCGCTCGTTGTCTCCGCGGGGCGCGCGGGGGCGCCCGGCTCGCCGGCCTGCGAGGCGCTCTCGAAGGAACCGCGGCGGACGTCGGCGGCGGGAACGCGATCGTCAGGCACAAGCGAAGCGGCGCTGAACAGCGCGATGAATATCCCCGCGGCCAGCGCGCCGCTCGCCAGCGCTGTCCGGGCGCGAGTCGAGAGTGATCGATGCTCGAACATCGAGTTGCGGCGCCTCTAAAGTTGCGCAAGGTCCCCAGCCACGGCGACGCGACGCGCGATCGCCCTCTACGAGCATGCGCGCTGAGCTTGCAAGTGCAAGCGCCGGGTGGCCGCAATGCCGCGCCGCGAGCGAAGTTTGGCGGGGCAGACCGACGTTTTGGTCTGATAACCACAACCGCCGGTCGCGCCGGGCGCTCGGACGCACGGGCGAGACGCCCGTGCCACTGCACTGCTGATCACAACCTCACAGCGCCTTGATCAACACGAAGCCGCCGACGAGCAGCGCCGCCGCGAGGATGCAGAGCCAGTTGAAGTAGCGATCGATGAATGTCTTGATCGGCGGCCCGAACTTCCACAGCAGCGCCGCGACCAGAAAGAAGCGGCCCGCCCGGCCGACGACGCTCGCCACCATGAACATCGGAAAGAAGATGCAGAACACGCCCCACGTGATCGTGAACACCTTGTACGGAATCGGCGTGAACGCGGCGACGAAGATGACCCAGAAGTTGTGCTCGTCATACAGCGCGTGGACTTTCTGATACACCTCGGGCGTGAAGCCCGGGACATAGTCGTAGAAGACCTGCTGCAGCGCGTCCCACATTCCCCAGCCGATCAGGTATCCCGCGACCCCCCCCAGCACCGACGCCGCGGTGCTCACCGTCGCATACCACCACGCCCGCCCGCGCCGTTCGAGCGTCATCGCGATCTGCAGCACGTCGGGCGGCACGGGGAAGAAGCTCGACTCGGCGAAGCTGAGCGCGAAAAGCGCCGCCGTCGAATGGCGGTGATGCGCGAAGCTCAGCACCCAGATGTACAGCCGCCGATGGATCGCCCATCGGTTGGCCAGCCGGTGCTCGGCTTCCTGTTCGACGGCGGGCGCAAGTTGCGGCTCCGCGTCGGCGGTTGCTCGCGACTCGTGAACCGAGGCGTCGTGGTCCTCCATGCCGCACATCATCGACCCGAGGGCCGCCTCTCGCCAATGGGTGCATGGCTCGATCGCACGATGCGGCGGACGCGCAATTCACGCGCTCCGCGCCGATCATCGCCTGTCGAGTGGTCGAGTCATCTCAATCCCCCTCGGCACTTCGGCCGATAACTCTTCGCCGCCGTCCATGTTCGACGGCTGTGAACACCATGCCGACGCTCAGCCCAAGTCGCGCCGCGCCCACCGCACTGATCATCGGGCAGCCGGACACATGCCTTCGCCTCGAGCGGCAGCTCGATCTGCTCGAGCCGCGGCCGATCAGCCTCGGTTGGGTCCTCACGCACCGCCGTCCCTCGGATGTCGCGACGCATGCCGAACCGATCCTCGGCACGCTGGACGAATTGGAAGCGATCATCGCGCGGCGGCGGCCGGCGCTCGCGCTTGTCAGTCTGCCCTCGGTCATGCGCGGCTTGATCACGCAGACGCGAACGCGGCTGCGCCGCATGGGCGTGCCCGATCGATTCATGCCGACGCTTGAAGATCAACTGGCCGGCGTCGGGCCGCGCACGCACTATGACATCGACATCGCGGCGCTGATCGACCGCCCCCCCCGCGAGATCGACCGCGACGCCGTCCGGGACATTCTGCACGGCAAGCGCGTGGCGATCACCGGCGCGGGCGGAACAATCGGCGGCGAGTTGTCGCGGCTGTGCTGCGAATTCCAGCCCGAACTGCTCGTGCTTATCGACCGCTCGGAGCACGCGCTGTTCGAGATCGACCGCCAGGCGGCGGTGCTCGCGCCGAAGCTGCCGCGGCGAGCGCTTCTACACGACGTCGTCGAGCCCCAAGGCACCTTGACGCACTTTCGCGATATTCACCCGCACGTCGTGTTTCACGCCGCCGCGCACAAGCACGTCCCGATGATGGAAGATCACCCGCGCGCCGCGGTCGAGAACAATCTCTTCGGCACGAAGTCCGTCGCGGACGCGTCGCATGAAACCGGCGTCGAGCGCTTCGTGATGATCAGCACCGACAAGGCCGTGAACCCTTCGTCGATCATGGGCGCGACGAAGCGGCTGGCCGAGTTGTACGTTCAGCACCTGCACCGCCGGTCGAGCACGGCGTTCGCGATGGTTCGCTTCGGCAACGTGCTCGGTTCGTCCGGCTCGGTGCTTTCGATCTGGGAGCGGCAGCTCGCGGAGGGGGGGCCGATCAGCGTGACCGACCCGCGCATGACGCGGTATTTCATGACGATTCCCGAGGCGGCGGCGCTGGTGCTTCAGGCGGCGGCGCTGGTCGATCCCGCTTCGACCTTCGGCGAGGTGTTTCTCCTGGACATGGGCCAGCCGCTTCGCATCGTCGAACTGGCGCAGCGCTTCGCGCGCCTCCACGGCCTCGTTCCGCGTCTGCCCGACGATGCGGCGGCGAACGCGGCGCAGGGCACGATCGACATCGTGTTCACCGGCGCGCGCCCGGGCGAGAAGCTCTTCGAGGAGCTGTCATTCGACGCCGAGGCCATGCGCCCCACGCGCCACCCGGACATCAATATCTGGATGCTTCCGCAGCCGGATGACCGATACATCACGAAGATGCTTCGGACGCTTGATCCGAAGCGTCGGGCCGACGCGACCGACGTCGCCGCCGCCGTGCGCGATCTCGTGCCCGAGATGACGCAACCGGAGAGCGCACGCGGCGACAAGCGGCTGGCGCTGGCGTCGTGAATGCGACCGGCCGGAGGATCGACGCGGAGAAAGCGAAAGAGACACGGCTTCCTGGTTCTCCCGGAGTTCCATGAATGAGCGCTTGTCAGACCTTTCCGCCCGCACAATCGCGACTGATCGAAGTGAAGATGCTGCGCAACGAAGCTGCGCGGCTTCTTGAACAACTGCGCGCCAACCGCGCCGACAGCGAGCAGCGCCTGGCGGAACTGGGCCAGCGCGACGCCGTGAAGCTCGTCACCGGCCGCAGCGCCATCGAACGGGCGATCGACACGACGCGCGAACTCATCGCGGCAGCGGACGCGACAGTCGTGGCGCAGACATCCCGTCTGTAGTCGCATGAACAATCAGTGGCACAGGCGTCCCGCCTGTGATCGCATGATCGGCCTCAACGACCGATCATGCGATCGCGAACGTGCAATGGCGCGGTTCCGACAAATCACATACACTGGCGCGCATGCATCGCCTGGCACTGCGCATCCACAAGCTTTCCGACCTCGCCACGATTCCAAGCTATCAAACCGAACATGCGGCGGGCATGGACCTGCATGCCGCGATCGCGGAACCGATCGAGCTCGCGCCCGGCGAAATCCGGCTGGTTCCCTGCGGTTTCTCGATCGCCGTGCCGGTTGGATATGAAGCGCAGGTTCGTCCCCGCAGCGGACTGGCGAGCAAGCACGGCATCTCGATGCCCAACGCGCCCGGCACTATCGACGCCGACTATCGCGGCGAAGTCAAGGTGCCGCTGATCAACCTCGGCCGCGAAGTGTTCCACGTCGAACCGGACATGCGCATCGCGCAGATGATCGTCGCACCGGTGGCGCGGTGCGAGATCGAGGTCGTCGAAGAGCTGGACGCAACCGTACGCGGCGCCGGCGGCTTCGGAAGTACGGGACGATAAGTCTTGAGTTGGTTTGATCGCGTTTAGCGAGCGGGCTTGTCCCGCTGCGGGATCGCTCGCTACGCTCAACTCGCCATCGTCAACGAACCCAGATCGCTCAGCCCCATCGGCTCCTTCGTGAAGAACGGCTCCGCCGCCGCGACGCCGATGCGCGAGCCGAAGTAGGTGTTCGCCGCGTCAATCCAATCGACCACGTTGCGATTTTTCTCGGGCAGCACGAATTGCGAGCGGTAGGCGATGATCGCATCGCGCTTGCGCTGCTCGAAGCCGCTGATGTCGAAGAGGAAGGTCGGATTCGGAACTAGCCGCAGGTGCGTGCAGTAGTAGTAGAACAGCCACTTCGGATAGATCGGCTCGCCGGGCAGGTTCGTCTTCGTGAGCTTGGCGTCGAAGCGGGCGTCCTCGACGATGCGCGTCGTCGCGACGTGATCGGGATGCGCATCTTCGAAGTAGGGCGTGAAGACGATGCTCGCCTGATGTTCGCGGATGACGCCCGCGACCATGTGCCGCGATTCGATGGAGTGAATGAGCATGCGATTGGGCAGATCGAGCAAGCATCTCTTCACGC
>CAZLDF010000435.1:0-3056 GCA_964558095.1 uncultured Isosphaeraceae bacterium
TAGTGGCGCATCGACGTGCCGGGACTGGCCGCCTGCTCGCGAACCATCGCCGACTCGACTTCGACGCCAATCGCTTCCGCGATCTGCTCGGCGCTGACGCTGCCCGGTCGAAGAATCCGCGGCGAATTAGCCCTCACCCCCAACCGCTCTCCCTGAAGCAGAGGGGAGCAACACGAGAGATCGAGCACGGTCGATTCGATGCCGATCTCGCACGGTCCGCCGTCGAGAATGAGCAGCTCGTCAACGTCGGCGAAATCCGCCGCGACGTGGCTCGCCTCCGTCGGCGAGACACGGCCGGACCGATTGGCGGACGGCGCTGAAATCGGGCCGGCGAATTCTGTCAGCACTGCTCGCATGACCTCGTGCGATGGGCATCGCACCGCGATCGTCGCCAGCCCCGCAGTCGCCTCGCGCGGCACATCACGAGCCTTGGCGAGCACGAGCGTCAGCGGGCCGGGCCAGAACTGCCGCGCGAGGCGCTCCGCGAACGCGGGCCAGTCGGCGACGACTCGCCGCGCCATCGCCACGTCCAGCACGTGCGCGATCAGCGGGTTGTCCGCCGGGCGACCCTTCAGGTTGAAAACGGATCGCAGCGCCGCCGCGTTGAATGTGTCGGCGCCCAGTCCATAGACAGTCTCCGTCGGCAGCGCGACGACCTCGCCGCGGCGCAGCGCTTCGACGGCGAGCGTGAAGTTGTCGGAAGTTGGGCGGATGACGCGCGGCATGCACTCTTGGGCCGAACGACCCGCGGTCATCGCGGCGTGCTCTGGGCTGTGGAGGAACCGGAACCGTCGTCAATCTCGATCTCGATGCGGTTCATGCTCAGGCCGATGCCCATCGCGCGATAGAGCGACGCGATCGAAGAATCGAAGTTCGTCAGCGCCTGGATCTCGTCCTGGCGCGCTTGCGCCAACGTCTCCTGCCGGCGGAACTTGAGATCGAGAAACTCCGGCGTCAGGCTGCGAATCGTCTCCTCCTCGACCAGCAGCGCCCGCAGGTTCTCCGCCTGCGCCACGCGAAACGACCGCGATGCGCGGATGAGTTCATAGTTCGCGATGACGTCGCGAAGCGCGTTCTTGACGTCGAGCACAACCTGCTGCACGGCCTGGCGATAGGCGAGGACGGATGCGGTTCGCCGCAGACGCGCCTGGCGGAAACGCGCCTCGGCTTCGCGGTTGCCGATCGGCGATTCAAACGAAAGCCCCAGCGCGTAATCGAAGAACTCGTCGCTGAAGATGTTGGAATAGGCGTCGCGCACCGAATCGTCCATTCCGAAGTACGCCAATTGGGCGCCAAGATCGAGCAGCGGCAAACGCGCGTTGTCCGCGAGCATCTGACGAATCGACGCGTCGTCAATGCCTAGGATCGCCTGCTGGATCTCCGGCCGATTTTCGATCGCAGCGAGCACCGCCTCGCGCAAGTTGTAGCTGATCGGCGACTCGATCGTGTCTTCCAGCGGCATGAGCACCACTTCCCCGCCGACGGTGAATTGCGAATCGTTCAACAGCACCTTCAGCCGATCGGAAGCGCCGCGCACCGCACGCCGCGCGCGAATGACGTCGGCCTTGCGCTGTTCGACGCGGGCCGTCGCGTCGGCGAGCTGCGCCGGAAGCGTGTCGAACTCGCGACGGCCCTCGAACTTCAAACGCACTTCCTCGCCCACTTCCACCAGCCACTCCGCGATCGCCAGGTTCCGCCACGCGAATGCCAGCTCCCAGTACGCCGTTTCAGTTTCGGCGACGAGCGCGAGCAGCTCCGCGCGAAGCTGCTGCATGCTGCGCCGCTCGTCGTTGCGCGACAATCGAATGACGGCGGTGTTCACCGTCGAGCCCGCGCCGCGAAGCAGCGGCTGGGCCAGGCTCAGCCGAATCGCCGCGGAATACATCGGGTCGGGCACCTGCCCGATGCCCGGCGTCTGGTTGCTGAATCGCTCCAGATCGGTCGAGACGCTGATCGTGCCGCCACTGACCATTCGCTTGCGAATGCCGGTCTCGAAGAGATACGACTTGGACGCATCGACGCCCACGCCGATCGGAATCAACCCGCTGGGAGTCAGGACCACGCGCTGGGCGGCCGGTCGGTCGCGATTGGCGTACGACGCGCCGGCGAAAAGCACCGAATCAAAGATCGCTTCGGCGGCGACGACCTCGGCTTCGCTGATCGCCGGCTGCAATCTCGCCTGCTGAATCGCCAGATTGTTCGCGACGGCGGTGTGCACAGCCTGGTGCAGCGAGAGCATGGCGTGATCCTGCTCCGCGCCCGTCAGGTCGGGCCCGAGCTGCGGCTGATGGTCGTAGCCTCCCAGACCCGGGCTGAGTTCATCAAGCTCCTGGCGGCGAGGCGCGAGCTCCTGCTCGACCTGCGCCGGAGGCTGCGTCGTCGTTTGCCGTTCGCTCGCGCGGGATGAGACGAGGTCAGCCAGTTCGCGCTCGACCGCGCGCGACACGCTCTGCGCCAGCACGCGATCGGAATCATGAGCCTCCAGCGGCGACTGGCACCCGCCGGCGACGAGGATGATCGCCGTCGCGCCCAGCAGCGCTGTCGGATGGATGATGGAACCGTTCATAGATCGGGCAGGGTATCAGCGCGGGCAGGACGCTGCGATTCGCACCTCGTCCGCGACTGCACGCCCCTCCCCCCGGGCCGGTGATTTCCCTGTCTCCTGTCTCCTGTCCCCTGTCTCCTGACTACGGTCAAGAGATTTCTCCGAAGAGCGTCACGTTTGTGCGCAAATCTGCATTCGCCAGGGGGGTTTAGTTTCGCGCATTCGTGACGTTTTGAATTTTGTTCGCGGAATTCAGGGCGACTTCTCTTGACAAATCGAAGATTCATTCACCACGGAGAGCACGGAGACACGGAGGGATCGATATAGGCATTGCCTTAATTTGGACTTTCTTCTCACCACGGAGGCACGGAGACACGGAGATGGCGGAACGGCGCGTGAAGCGTGAGGAGTGAGGATGCTCCTTTGAAATCCTCGGTCTTCAGCCCGGAGGGCTGCACGTCAGTAGCCGGGGGTAGAGCGAGTCCACGGGGGGGCGAGCGAAACCCCCGGA
>CAZLDF010000436.1:0-2507 GCA_964558095.1 uncultured Isosphaeraceae bacterium
GACGATCACGCGGTCTTCGGGGCGGATGGCGTTGGACTGCACCTGGTGATCGAAAAGCTGCGTGATGGGCTGCGCCAGGCGTGCCGCCGAGGCGTTCTCGATGGGATAGATGCGCACGACCGCGCTGGGCGAGGCCGCTTCGACGTCGAGCATCGCCACCAGTTCAGACACCACTTCGAGGTTCGCCGGCGTGCCGACCAGCAGCAGCGCGTTGAGCTGCGGCTCGGGGCGGATGATCAAGCGGCTCATGGGCGTGAACACGTCGGCTTCAAGCACGTGCCCGCCGTTCTGGTCCAGCCGCGCCATGCGCAGGCGCGCGATCTGCCGCTGCAGTGGCGTCGATTGCGGCAAGTTGGCCACGCCCTCGACAAGCACGGCCTGCAACGTCTCCGCCAGATCGTTGGCGTCGGCGAAACGAAGCGGAATCAATCGCGGCTCGACCCAGCCTGCATCGACCTCCGAGTCCAGCCGCTGCTGAATCACCTCGACGAGCGCAACCGCCTCTTCCTTGCCCGCCACCACGACCGTGTTGGTGCGCTCATCGACCGTGATCGCGATGCTGTCCAGCAGCGCCCGCCCGCTGACGCCCGCCGGCACCGCATTACGATTGGTGCCCGGCACCCGGCCAAGCTGGTTGCCCTGCTGGAACAGTTCGCGCACGATGCGCGCAAATTGATCGGCGGCGATGTTTTCGAGCGGGAACATGCGCACCGCGACCGCGTCGGTGATCGGCAGCGCGTCCATCATCTTGATGATCTCCTGCATCGCCGCGACGTTGGCGGGCGTCGAACTGACGACGATCGCATTGCTCGTCTGGTTGGCGATGATGCGGATGGGCTTGGTCAGGTCGAGGCTGAGGTCGGGTTCGTCGATGCCGTCGCGGCGAACCGACAATCGGCGGACCT
Source organism: uncultured Isosphaeraceae bacterium (assembly GCA_964558095.1). Lineage (GTDB taxonomy): Bacteria > Planctomycetota > Phycisphaerae > Phycisphaerales > SM1A02 > CAZLDF01. Next base: position 906 of record CAZLDF010000436.1, read on the forward strand.
GCTCTGCGACGGCTTTGGCGAGCGCCGTCGCACTTTGCTGCTCGGCCGGCGCGAGCATCTGCGCGAGAATCTGCGACAACGCGCCCGCTTCGGCGTTGCGCAGCATGACCACTCGCGTCTGCGCGTCCGCCAGCCCCCCCAGCGCCGGATCGGCATCGAGCGCCTTCAGCAAGCCGACGATCGTCTCGCGATCCACCGGATTCGCCACGACGATCAGCGCATTGCGGCCGGCCAGCTTCGTCACCTTGATCGGCTCGGTGACCAGCCGCGAGACGGAATCGGCCGGCTGGGGCTTATCGAGGCCGATGCTCTGGATCACGTTCGTCGCCGCGTCCGGCGCGATGTTTTCGAGTTCGATGATGAAGATCGCCTGACCCGCCGCGGGAGAGAGCGCATCAAGCTGCTTCACCGTGCTCTCGATTTCCTCGAACATGCCCAGCGTGCACGCGATGATCAGACTGTTTCCCGTGGGATCGATCTGAATCGAAAGAGGCAGGTTCGCCTGTTGCGCTTTCTTCTGATACGCCTCGTCGATGGCGCTGCGGACTCGCGCTGCGGGCGCCGATTGCAGCTTCAGTACGTGCACCGACAGACCGGCGTCGGCCGCCTGCTGCTGCAAGGCCTCAGCCAGCGCCTGAATCTGCGCGAAGTCCTCGTCCTCGGCGCGCACGATCAGCGTGCTCGATGCCACGTCCGCCACGATGCGCAGCGCCCGGCTGCCTTGTTTGCCGGTTGTCTGTTCGTACAGCGATTGCAGCGACTGCGCGAACTGCTGCGGGTTGCCGCCCTTGACCGGAATCAGCCTTGGCGCGGGCAGCTTGGCGAAGTCGGCGACGTCGAGTTGCTCGATGATCTGCTCGATCTTGCGGACGTTCTGCCGGCTGGCGGAGACGATGACGCTGTTGGTGATGGGCTCGGCGCTGGCGCTGACCCATTCCTCGCTGGCGACGAGGACCGACGGCGCCGGCACGTTGTCCGGCCGCTCTTCTCCGCCGCCGGGGCGCGGCTGCTGCGCCCGTGGCTGCTGCTCGCGGCCCTGCTGCTGAACCTGCCGCTGGAAGGCGTCGTTGATCGCCCGCGCCACGCTCGGCGCGTCCGCGTATTTGAGCGGAATCACTCGAAGCTGAAGCGACGAGTCGTACTCCTCGCTGTCGAGCTTGCCCAGCAGCGCCCGAACGCCCTCCCATTCCGATTCGTCCGCCGTGATCACCAGGCTGTTCGTCGCCGGGTCGGCGACGATGCGCACGTTCCGCTTGCCCGGCGTGTCCGCTTCGACCGCGAACGGGCCGTAGAACACCGACAGCGCTTCCTGCACCTGCTCGGCCTGGGCGAAGCGCAGCGCGACGAAATCGGTCACGCGCTGCTTCTGCGATGGTTGATCGAACTCCTCGACGAGCTTCTGAATCTGCTTGAACTGATCGGCAGTCGCCGCGACGATGAGTTGGTTCTCGATTCGGTGGTAATCCAGTCGCGGCTCCGGCTGGCCCCGCTCGACCGGCAGCGCGCGCAGCATCGTCCGCACGGTGAACGCGACGTCGTCAGCGAGCGCGTGCTTCAGCGTGATGATGTGATACTCCACCGGGTCGGCCGTCGGCGTCCGTC
>CAZLDF010000437.1:0-4533 GCA_964558095.1 uncultured Isosphaeraceae bacterium
GCCTGGATGTTCGCGGCGCTGTACGCTCGGCGAACCGAATCTTCGTGCCCTTCCCCCGCGATGTGATACACCTGCCAGCCATCAAGCCACTGCGGCTGATGATGCGTGATCTCGATGAGGAACTTGTTGATGCTGGTGGCGCCTTGCGAAGCGCCCGTGACCAGCAACAGCGGCTTGTCGGGATCGAAGCCGAGGCGCTGTTTGCATGAAGGTCGATCCGCCGGCGCGATGGCGCAGCGACGAATCGGCATGCCGACGTATTCGCGCGCGAACGTGCGCGCTTCCGGCAGGTCGATCGCCGAGACGATTCGCGCGCAGTGCCGCCTCATCCAGCGGTTGGCCTGACCGGGCGGCGAGTCGAGATTCACCAGCAGAACGGGCACGCCGCGTTTCGCCGCGGCGGCAGCCACCGGCGCGGCGACGAAGCCGCCCAGCGCCACCACCTGCGTCACCTGCTCGCGATCGATCAGCTCCAGCGCCATCCGCCGCGAATGCCGGTACGTCCACAGGAACTTCAGGATGGCCTCGATGGAACGGCCCGGCGGCGACGCGGGCAGCGGGAAGTGCTCGACCTCGGCGTCATCGAGCATGGTCGAGTCGATTTGCCGTTGAGAACACGCGAACAGGCAACGAACGTCGCTCGCGGTTTCGCGCAGTTTCTCGATGATGGCCAGGCCCGGCGCGATGTGGCCGCCCGAGCCTCCACCGGCGAAGAGGACCGTCGCGCGGCTGGGAGGGGCCGCGTTATCAGACAGGGCGAGGTGCGAGGATGAGTGAGCGGCCGGTTGCATGCGATCTCTGAATCTTTCAGCGTAACACGCGGGTTGCCGTTCGCTCTCGCATGCTCGGCCATTGAGGCCGAGAATGCGATCACAGGCGAGACGCCTGCGCCACTGTCATCATCGTCGGCCGAATCGGCGCGACTCTTGTGCTCAGCCTGCGAACGGCGGGACGGCTGGGCACGCCGGGGAGGCCTGTGGCCTCGAACCGGGCTGTTTCCCGGTCGATCGACGCGACCAGTCCGACGAAGAAGGCTGTGAGCATCCATCCCGTCCCGCCCGAGGAGACCAGCGGCAGGGCGATGCCCTTGGTCGGCGCCATGCCCGTCACCACCATCATGTTCATCGCCGCCTGCAGGCCGATCGTCAGCAGCACGCCCAGCGCGAGCATGCGATCGAAGGGCCTGGCGGCGCGGCGGACGACCGAAAGCATGCACGACAAGAGCGTGAGGTACAGCGCGATGACGACGATGGGGCCGATGACGCCCATCTCTTCGCAGATGATCGAAAAGATGAAGTCGGTGGTGTCTTCGGGCAGGTAGCCGAACTTCTGCACGCTGTTGCCCAGGCCCCGGCCGGCAACGCCGCCTCCGGTGACGGCCGAGAGGGACTGGAGGATGTGATAGCCGATGCCCTGCGGATCGTCGTATGGATTGAGGAACGCGCGGAGGCGATCGATGCGGTAGGGGCTGGTGATGACGGCGGCGACGACGCCGGCTGCGCCGACCGGCACGAGCAGCGCCGCGTGCCACAGCCGCGCGCCGGCCGCGAGGAGCATCGCCACGCCCACCATCGAGATTAGCACCGCCGTGCCAAGGTCTTCCGTCCCGATCAGGCCGCAGATAAGCAGCACCAGCAGCATCGGCGGCAGGAAGCCCCGGCCGAGCGACCGCATAGAGCCACAGGTCTTGGCGCAGTGCCAGGCGAGGATGACGATGAGGCCCCACTTGGCGACTTCACTTGGCTGAAAGCCAAGCTCGCCGAACCTGATCCACCGCCGAGCGCCGTTGACTTCGCTGCCCACGCCCGGAACGTGCACCAGCAGCAGCAAGCCGACGCACAGCGCGATCAACCAGGGAATCGGACTCCGTAGCCCGCGGCTGCCGTGCAGAAGACGCACGGGAAATCGCGAGCCGGCCAGCATCGCCGCCACCGCGGCAAGGGCCAGCAGCGATGATTTGCTCGCCAGCATCGCGCCGAAGGTCACGGGTTCGCCCGTCGCCACTTCAAGGGCTGCGGAATTGACCATCACCACGCCCAGCGTCAGCAGCGCAATGACAATCAACACCAGTCCTTGCCCGGCGCGAATCACACGCGGCATATCGGCGTCAGTTGCGGGATGCGATGACAATTCAGCAGCGTCGATGTGCATCTCGACGTTTCGCGATGGGGCTTGCCCCCATGCGGTTGGGTGCGATTTGAGTCAATTCATGTACGGTGCATTGGCACATCCGGCGCTGCGCCGCAGCGGGATAAACCCGCTCGCGAAACGCGCCCGGACGCTTCTCAAAAAGCGGGCGACTGCTCATCCGGCGGAGGCGGAACGACTTCCGCCTGCGCGCCCAAGAGCACGCTTCGGTACGGCCGAGCGGTCGGCTGAATGACCGGCGCGGTTTGCGCCCAATCCGCGGAAAAGCTCTGCGCGCACCCGCCGATCCCCGCCACGACGAGCGCGCACGTCGCAGCCGTCAGCAGCAGGGGGGTGCGAATTGGCGAACGATGCCGCATGAAGCGAATTTCCCTCCAGGGCCGACCCGATGCCGACCTTCGACCCGCCGGCGAGGCAGGGAGTGCCAAGTGTAACCTCTCGGCCGAGACAGTGCCCGGTCTCCTTCAAAGATGCAGCATTTCACCCGGCATTCCTCGATTCTTGCGAGTTTTTATGGGCGGCGAGGCGGTCTGGGTGGCCACGAGAGGCGATAATCGCGGCGGATGCACGCACCCAGCCTTGCTACGATTGGCCCGGCATGGGCTCCAAGAGTGAAATCACCGGTAGCAGTGGCACGGGCGTCTCGCCCGTGAGTCGAGACACCCTGATCACCTCACATTACCGAAATGAAACTCACGGTTCGGAGAACCGCGGTACCTCCCCGAACGGTTCGGAGAACCGTGGTACCAAGCCCGGCGGTCGCAAGGCCATCTACCTCGAAACCTTCGGCTGCCAGATGAACGAACTCGACAGCGAGCTGGTCCGGGGCCAGCTCGCGGCCCTGGGCTATCGGTTCGTTTCGAGCCGCGGCGACGCCGACATCGTCCTCTACAACACCTGCTCGGTGCGCCAGCAGGCGGAGAACAAGGTGCTCAGCCGCGTGGGCGAGGTCGCCATCATCAAGCGCGAAGGCCGCGAGGTCGTCCTCGGCGTGATCGGCTGCATGGCGGAGCGCGAAGGCGCCGCGATGATGAAAAGGTACCCGCAGATCGACCTGATGTGCGGCCCGGGCGAGCTGGATCGATTGCCGGGACTGCTCGAGAACGCCTTGAAAACAGGCCTCGTCGATGCCGCCGAACGAATCGCGCTGCAGGGAAATCGCAACCGCCGATCGACGACGCTCAGTGCCGTGGATGACAATCTGGAACTGCTGGACCTGTCGCGGGCGTTCGATCCGGACAAGGCCGATTTCGCCGGCAAATCCGCCTACGTCCGCATCACCCGCGGCTGCAACAAGTTCTGCACCTATTGCGTCGTGCCTCACACGCGCGGCGCCGAGGTCCATCGACCCCCGGACGCGATCATCGAGGAGTGCAAGCGCCTGGCGGACATGGGCGTGATTGAGATCACGCTTTTGGGCCAGACCGTCAATCATTACGTGTACACCCACGGCACAGCGGTTGGGTTCGATGGGCGAGAAGTCCCGCAGATCGGACCCGGCGCTGCGGTCTTCGCCCCAAGAACGAACGGCTCGCTGAAGCGAGCGGCCCTCAAGGGAGGCGTCCCGTCCGTGGGGCACTCGATCTACATCCCGCGCTCTACCTCCTTCGCCGAGCTTCTGCGGCGCATCCACGATGAAGTGCCCGCGATCGAGCGCTTGCGGTTCGTCACCAGCTTCCCGCGTGATTTCAGCGACGACGCTCTGGCCGTCATGGCTCAGTCGCCGCGCATCTGCAGGTATCTGCACGTGCCCGCTCAATCCGGCTCGAACCGCATTCTAAAGCTGATGAACCGCGGCTACACGGTCGAGCAGTACCTCGAATTCATCGACCGGGCGCGGTCGTTCATGCCCGACGTCTGCATCGCTGGCGACGTCATCGTGGGCTTTCCGACTGAGACCGAGGACGATTTCGAGCGGTCCATCGAGCTTCTCCGCCGGGCGCGGTACAAGAACAGCTTCATCTTCAAGTATTCGCCGCGGCCCGGGACGGTCGCGATCGACCGCTTCGCTGACGACGTGCCGGAGGCGGTGAAGCGGCGGCGGAACAACGAGCTGCTGGCGGTGCAGAACGAGGTCAGCGAGTCCGTGCACGCGGAATGGGTGGGTCGCACGATCGACGTGCTGGTGCAGAAGGCGGAGAGCGGCACCCCGGCTGGTACCCCGCCATTCCGAGCCGGCGGGTTTGGTGATACCCGCTCTCTCGAAGTCGGCATTGCGATCCGTAGCCCGGTACTCCGGGCCGGAACGCGCGGCGAATCGGCTTCGCGGGGTTCGCGTTCGTTTGTGCAGGTGACGGTTCCGGGAGACTACGGCTCGGAGAGCCGTGGTACCGAGAACGGCTCGGAGAGCCGTGGTACCGAGACCGGTTCGGAGAACCGGGTTAC
>CAZLDF010000438.1:0-2804 GCA_964558095.1 uncultured Isosphaeraceae bacterium
TGGGATTGTGCGAGGCGGTGACCACCAGGCCGCCCGCGGCGCGGTGCACGTCGATCATCACGGCGACGCTGGGCGTGGTGACAACGCCCAAACGAACGACGTTGCAGCCCACCGCCGCCAGGCCGGCGATCGCGGCGTCCGCGAGCATGCGCCCCGACGGCCGTGAATCGCGGCCGACGCACAGAGTCGGGCTCTCCAGCCCGCTCGTTTTCTTGATGAACGACCCGAACGCCGCGGCGAAGTCCGTCGCGACCGCCGGGGTCATCGAGCGCCCGACGATGCCGCGCGCGCCGGAAACGGAAAGCATCAGCGGGGCGTCGGCAAGCGATGGAGTTGAAGGCGTCGTCATGAGTACCGCAGTAATTGAGCGTGAGCAGGATACTGAAAAGTCCAAAAGTCCAAATGGGAGGCGAGTATGCCTTTGCTCCATCGAGCAGTTCACCCCCCGCGGCCGCTTCGTCACTTCGTCACTTCGTGACTCCGTCGCTCCGTCGCTTCGTCGCTATAGTGCGCGAATGTTCGAGCTTTCGGTGCAAGGAACGTTCTCGGCGGCGCACGCGATCAGCATCAAGGGCCAGCGCGAGCCGCTGCATGGCCACGACTGGCGCGTCGTCGCGACGATTCGCGGGCCGGTGCTCGACTCCGACGGGCTGCTGTGCGATTTCCACGAGTTGGAGAAGGGCCTGGCAAGCGTGATCCGGCCACTGCACAACTGCAACCTGAACGAGACGCCGCCGTTCGACGAGATCAATCCCACCGCCGAGCACGTCGCCAAGCACATCGCCGAGCAGTTCACGCGCAAGCTGCCCGCCGGCGTTGAGAGCCTGGCGATCGCCGTGACCGAAGCGCCTGGGTGCACGGCGGCGTACCGAATCAGCCGGGGGAAATGAGGATCACGGGCGGGACGCCCGTGCCACTCGCATCGCGCGTTGTTTGCACGAAGAAAGCCCAGGGATGACCATCCCTGGGCTTTGGGGTGCGAGTCGAAACGAAGTTCTCGTCAATATGCGGAGCTTCGCGGCAGCGCGGAACCGACCAGCCGCAGCACTTCGACGTTCTCGCCGTCGATGTCAACGTCCTGATTGTCATCGGGCACGACGGAGAGATTGATCGTCGCGCGATAGAGGTTCCGGCCGAGTTCGTACTCGAGCGTGAACGGTTTGATGACCTCGTCATCCTCGTCAAGCTGGGGGATCACGCCTTCCAGGAGCGCGTAGGCGGTCTCGTCGGAGAGGTCGTCGTCGCCGTCGGAATCGGTGGTGAGATAAAGCGTTTCGTCGTCCTCATCCCATTCGATGTTGATGATGACGCCGTTGCCGGCGCGGAACTGGATGAAGTTGCTTTCGACCGTGGCGTCCTTGGGATCGAGTGGAAACGGGCCGAACTCGTTGCCCGTTCGGATGAGCGTGAGCATCCGGTGGAGCATGAGTCGGCTGACGATGTGCGTCGATGCGACCTCGGTGGTCTTCTGATAGGCGAAGTAGGAGGCGTCGAGCGCGGCCATCGTCGCCGTCAGAAGCGTGGCGCTGATCGACAGCGCGATGAGCAGTTCCAGCAGGTTGAAGCCGCGGCGAACGCCGCGGCGACCGTGAGGAACGCGAGGGGTGAGGCGCGGGGCGGGAGTGGTTGAGTTGATCGTCATCACAGCGATCCTCCTTCCACATAGGTGGTCGGTTCCGCCTCGATGAAGACCGGCCAGGGGATGCCGTCGGGGAGCAGCGCGTCGGGGTCGTAGCGGAGGGTGATCTCGCCGAAGCCTTGTGCTTGAATGGTGGCGAGGTCAGAGCCTTCCATGCCGCCGGAGTCGGGGTCGAAGTAGCCGATGGTCGTGTTGAAGGCCGCGGTCTGTCCGCCATAGAAGAGCGGCCCGCTGTCGGCGGTGGGGCGGAAGGTCATGAGCATGGTGCCGAAGACGTCCGCCGTGCCGCGCACGTCCATGATTCCGGCGACGATGGTTCCCTTGAGTTTGACCTTGGGGGTTTCGTCCGGCGTCGAGCCCTGTTCATTGGCGAAGTTGCCGATGTCCAGCGACCAGCCCGCCATCAGGATGGAGCTCTTCTGCATTTCTTCGAGATCGTCGGCGGAGAAAGCGCCGATTGCGTCCTTGATCGCCGATGCTGTGGTCGAGTCGTTGTCATCGTCGATGTCGGGGTCGTCGGCGTCGATGTAGAAGCGCGTGCTGCCGGTGAACTGGACTTTGTTGCGCCAGTGGGTGTATTGCTCGGGCTTGTCGCCGGAGACGGATCCGACGAAGGTGCAGTCGTGGAAGCGGATGTTGTTGGAGTAGACGCGGGTGTCCTCGACCATGGTGCCGCCGAAGTCCGCTTCGAGATCGGGGAACTTGAGGTCGTATTCATAGTTGCCGGAACCGGCAGGCTCTTCGGTTTCGGAGACGGCGCCGCAGTAGTTCCAATTTTCGTGGCCACAGTCGGTTTCGGTCTCGATGTAGGTGACGCCCTTGAAGGTGCAGTTGATGAAGAGCCCGTTGTTTCCGACGGGAATTCGCACGTTTTCGAACGTCATGTCCTCATAGGTGGGCCGCTGATAGAAGTCATAAGCGCCGGGCGAGCCGTAGGGCACGCTTTCCCATCGGGTCATGTCGGAGGCGGGGTGGAATTCTCCGCCGGCGTTGACGCCTTCGAGCACCTGCCCGGAGAGGCCGGCGCCGTCGGGATCGTTGATGGCGTCGTGGCCGAACTCGGTCGATGACGAAGTCTCATCGTCGAACCAGCTTTGCGAATCGCTGACCATCTCAGTGGTGATTTCGCGCATGTCTTCTTCGCTGACTTCGAACTCGACGGGCG
>CAZLDF010000439.1:0-3601 GCA_964558095.1 uncultured Isosphaeraceae bacterium
GTCGTGCGCGCGCTGTCACGGCGAAGTCGTCAGCCTCCTGGATCCCGCGGTTGAGACGCGCTGGGAGTGCGGCCACTGCGGCGCCGCCTATGACCCGCACGGCCGGCTGATCGGCGGCCTGACGCCGCCGGCGGGGGTCACCACCGTCCCGTAATCGCCGGGCGGCGCACGCGTTTTCGGACGCGCTCGCTCACGTGGCGGCAGCGTCCTCGACGGCGCCGGCGGGTTTCAGCGACGGCGGCGCGATCGCCGATGCTTCCCGCCGAGAGCGCACGATGACGCTGATCAACGACCCCACTCCAATCGGCTGGGCGATCTTTCTGGGCTACTTCGCCGTCGCGGCGCTGTGCGTGGCGGCATCGCGGTCGGGCTGCGCGCCGACGGAGCGCCTTGGGGGCCGCCTCGAACGCCTCGGGGCGTGGCGAATGGCCGGCGGCCTGGCGGCGGCGCTGGGCGCCAACAAGCAGCTCGACCTCCAGACGCACCTGATCGCGCTGGGCAAGCGCATCGTCCTCGACATGGGCTGGTACGCCGATCGCCTGCTCGTGCAGACGCTCTTCTCAATCGGCGTGCTCTTCGCGCTGCTGTGCCTGGCGGCCGCCGCGTTCGTGATGTTGCGGCGACATGCGGCGGTGGGAGGGTTGTTGGCGGCAGCCGGGATCGCGCTCATCTGCACGTATGCGGGATGTCGGGCCGCATATTTTGTTCACATCGACGAAACGTTGGGTGGCAGCCTGGCGAGCGTCCCGCAGATGTGGATGGTGGAAGCAGGCGGGCTGCTCATGATGGGTCTGGGGGCGATGAGAAGCCTCATCGGGCGCGGCGAGGGGCGTCGCGTGGCCGCCTCGCAGATCGCCGCAAATTGATCGCCACGCTCGGTTCACATCGATTCGGCTGGCCGCTAAGCTACCTGCGGCGGACCGGCGTGTGCCGGGACGCTTTTTCGTTGGCTGCATGCGGCGACCGGCCGCGAGCGAGGCTCGCCATGGACTACATCACACCCGAGGACAAACTTCGCTTGCAGGAGGAACTGCGCGAGCGCGTCACGCGGCGAAGGGAGCTCTCCGATCGAATCGGCCGCGCGCGGGAGCTGGGCGATCTCAGCGAGAACGCCGAATACCACGCGGCGCGCGAGGATCAGGGGCTCAACGAGGCGAAGATTCGGCAGCTCGAAGACCGCCTGGCGAACGCCGTCGTCGCAGGCGAAACCGAAGTGCCCGACGACATGGTGTTCATCGGCGCCACGGTTCGCCTGCGGAATGTGGACAGCAACGCGGAAGAGGTGTATCGCCTGGTGGGCGAATCATCGGGCAACTTCAGCCTCGAGTACATCGAGGTCACGCCCCAGTCGCCGATGGGGCTGGCGCTGATGAAGTCGCGCATCGGGGAAACCGTTCGCGTCGATACGCGCACGGGCGAGAAGCGGTTCGAGATCGTCGAGATCAATTTGTAGGAGCAGCGGCACGGGCCTCTCGCCCGTGCGCAAGAGCGGCGCAGGCGTCACGCCTGTGATCGCAGGTTCGGCCCCACTAGCCGGCGGTGCGATGGCGAATGGCGAACAATCTCCGTTCGGCCTTCGTCCACAAGCGGTCCGAGCATGTGATCGACTGCCCCGTTTGAATTCTCTCAGGCTCGCGACGAGAATCGATCAGCATGGCGAAGGAGCGGATCGTCAGCGGGCAGGCCCAGCAGAGCGACGCGCAGGTCGCGCCGATGTCGCTGCGCCCTCGAACGCTCGACGAATACATTGGCCAGCACGATCTGGTCGAACGGCTGCGCATCACGCTGCAGGCCGTTCGCGAGCGCGACGAGCCGATGGAGCACGTGCTGCTGCATGGCCCGCCGGGGCTGGGCAAGACCACGCTGGCGCACGTGATCGCCAACGAGATGGGCACCCGCGCGTACGTGACCAGCGGCCCGGCGCTCACCAAGGCCGCCGACCTCGTCGGCACGCTGACGAAGATGCAGGCCCACGACATCCTCTTCATCGACGAGATACATCGCCTGCCCGCGGCGGTCGAAGAATACATCTATCCGGCGATGGAGGACTTCAAGATCGACTTCACGCTCGATTCGGGCATGCACGCGCGGACGATCTGCTATCGCCTGAAGCCGTTCACGCTCATCGGCGCGACGACGCGCGCCGGCCTGCTCACGGGCGCACTGCGATCCCGCTTCGGCATCGTGCACAACCTTCGCTTCTATGACCAGGACGAGCTGATGCACATCCTGCGCAGCGCTTGCGAAAAGCTCGCGCTGGCGGACGTTCCGGATGAAGCGCTGCACGAGATCGCCCGGCGATCGCGCGGCACGCCGCGCATCACGCTGCGCCTGCTGCGGCGCGTGCGCGACTTCGCGCAAGTTCGATCCGACGGGCGCATCGCGCCGCCGGTGGTGGCCGAGGCGCTGGCGCTGGAGGCCATCGACGAACTGGGGCTGGACGCAATGGACCGGCGGTATCTTCGAACCATCGCCGAGGTGTACGACGGCGGCCCGGTCGGGCTTGAGGCGATCGCCGCCACGCTCGCGGAGGACGCCGGCACGCTCGAGGACGTCGTCGAGCCGTTTCTGCTGCAGATCGGTTTCCTCTCGCGAACGCGGCAGGGACGAAGGCTGACGGCGGCGGGATGCGAGCATCTGGGCGTTTGCGGCGACATCGTCAAACGCGCGGCGGCCGACTTGTTCTCAGCGTAGCGCACGTGTCCGTAATTTTTTTGTGGTTTCGCGCGCAGCGACGCCAGCGGCGCGCGATGGTCACATTCGCGTTCGAACGCGCGGGCGCGCGTGATTATCAGACCAAGTGTTATTCGGACGCTGCTGCGGCGCGCCAAGTCGGCGCATTTTCGCCAACTGCGCCATCTTCGCTTTGGAGACGTGCGTTTTGAAAGTTACACTTGCTTTGCGGGGTGCGCACCGGCGAAGTGCGCAACCATGCAATGTCGAGTCAGCGCCGAACGACCGTCACGCGTTGCGTGCGCGGCGCGTTGCGGCATCGAACCGGGGGGGAAGCGAGAACGCGGCGCGCGGGCGCCGTGATTCATCGATCCCGACTGAAGGAAAGAAGCGAGAGAGGCGGCCACCGCACCGCATGAAGCCGCCGCAACGGCACGAACATCCAGGAAGGATCATCTCAATGCGTCGCACACGTGGTGGGTTCACAATCGTCGAGTTGCTCGTGGTGGTTTCGATCATCGCGCTGCTCATCGGCATTCTGCTGCCCGCGCTGGGCAAGGCGCGCGAGCAGGCGCTGGTCACGAGAAGCGAGTCGAACCTGCGGCAGATCGCCACCGCCCACGCCGCATACGCCGCCGAGTGGAACGACAAGCAGTTCTCCGTGCTGACCGACACGTTCAGCTTCTACGGCGACAACTACGTGACCGCGCTGACCAACTACAAGCTCCGCAATGGAGGCGATCCGCCCTGGGCGATCCTCGGCGACAGCGGCGGACAAACCTGGGGCCTGCAGCCCGCCGTTCCCAAGTATTACCTTCCCATCGACTTCTGGGATGCCAACGGCGAGTGGTTCGGCAGTTTCCGAATCGTCAACGCCCGCGGCTTCAGCAAGTTCATGAATGGCCGGTTTTACGATCCCGTTTTCTAT
>CAZLDF010000440.1:0-4354 GCA_964558095.1 uncultured Isosphaeraceae bacterium
CGAGTCGAGCGACCACGTCGTCCGCTCGCCCCACAATCCCATGAGAACGTTGAGTTGCTCGCGGAACTGAACGATGCTCGCCTGCGCCTCGGCGACTTCGAGCTTGACCTGCTCGTGAAACGCGCGCTCGGTGGCGAGATCTAGCGCGGTGATGTTGCCGGCTTGGCGCAGGCGCTTGGCGAGTTCATACGACGCGGCCGTCGCATCGAGCGACGTCTCGTGCATCTCCAGAAGCTGTTCGGCGGCCTGCAATTCGATGAATGCGCGCCGCGTGCGCGCGGCCAGCTCGAGCACGTCGAGCGTCACGCGGGTCTGCGCGATGTCGAATTCAGCGGCTGCGAGCGCCTTGCGCATGGGCAGCAGCAGAATGTCGAGGAATTGCTGCGCCACGCCCAGCTCGACGCCGGTTCCCGAGCCGGAGGTTGCGAATCGCAGCTCGGCGTCGAAGACGGGATTGCGCAGCAGGCCCGCTTCGACAAGGTCGGCCTGCGCGATGCCGAGCTCCTCGTAGGTGGCTTGAAGCTCGCGATTGTTCAAGAGCGCGACCTGCACTGCGGCGTCGCTGCCCAGCGGGTGGAGCAGCATCGCCTCGATGCGCTCGCGCACCGCGAGGTCGGCGGCCGCGCCCTGGTCCCAGTGAACGAGATGACCCGTGCGCTCTTCGACTTCGCGCTGCACCCGGTCGAACCCCGCTCCGGGCTCGACGTGCGCGCAGCCTGCGAGAACCAGCACGATGAGGGCCGCGAGGGGGGGGAAGAAGGGGGGGGCTGCGGCGCGGAAGCTCGCCGTCATGGTTGATCCTTCACCTGCACGAGCTGCATGCCGCACTTCGGGCAGCGACCGGGCTGCGGCGAGATCACTTCAGGGTGCATGGGGCAGACGTAGGCGGCGGGGAGCGGCGCCGCCGCTTCGTCGTTGGGCTCCGCTCCGTTCTGTTGCATTGATGCTTCGCCGTGCCCCATTGAAGCATCGCCGTGTTCGTGAGAAGAGAGGGCGGCATGGCCTTGGTGCGCCGCGCCGCCGGGCGGCGTCGCGGGCGGCGTGCGAACGACCGGGTCGGCATCGCTCAACAGCGGCGACGGCGCATGCACGGGCGCCGCTGGCGCATCGATGCTCGCAGGATGTTCGACTCCCGGCGGGGCGATGTGCACGTCGCCCGTGCAGCCGCAGTGAACCAGGCAGAGGAGGAGTGTCGCGCACAATCGGGCTGTCATCGTGAACTCACAGAATTCGCCCGGAGACTGAGGCATAATAGCACGGGCGCGCGCGACGGCGCGCAGCGCAGCACGAGCGACAAGCGATCCAAGTCACCTAGTCAACCAATCACCAAGTCACAAGGTGAAGGAAATCTCATGCCACGTTCTGCAGCGCGAAGCCGACCGCGTAGGCGAGCGCCGCGGCAAGCCCGCCGGCGAAGAGCGTCTCCAGGCCCGACTTGAGCCAGCTCTGCTCGACGAAGCGGCTCTTGAACGCACCGACCAGGAAGAACGCCATGCCCGTCAGCGCGATGCTCCATGCGAAGGCGTCAAGCGGGCCCCCCCTCAGAACATGCGGGGCGATCCAATCCGTGACATACGCAAGCAGCGGAATGCTGCCGACGAGAACGAACGCGATGAACGTGATCGAGCCGGCCTTCCACGGCGACGGACCGTTCAGCGGCAGACCCAGTTCGTCCTGCAGCATCGTGTCCACCCACCGGCGGACATCCGATGTGATGATGTCCACGGCTCGCTCCAGGTCGTCGCCCTCGAAGCCCTTGCGCGTGAAGATCTGGCGGATTTCCTCGCGCTCGCCTTCGGGGATGCGGCGGATGTGGTCCTCCTCGGTCCTGCGGGCGCGCGAGCGCTGCTGCTGTTCGGCCCGCGTGCCCAGGAGATTCGAGACAGCCATCGAGAATCCGTCGGCGACAAGGTTCGCCACGCCCAGGATAATGACGATCTGCGACGCCAGCCCCGCGCCGGCGACGGCGCACACGATCGCGAACGTCGTCACCGCCCCGTCGATCGCGCCGTAGATGAAATCGCGCAGATAACTGTGCCGGCCGGGCGCGCCCAGCCGGCGACGAATGGCGGCGGGCGTGTGCTCGGCCTCGAGGCTGATCTGAGAATGGACCGGTCTGGTTGGTTGGGTCATTCGATGATCCGTTTTCTATTGCTGAAGAATGGAGCGCGCTTGCCGGGCCGTGTTGCTGCATCGACCATTGAGGCCGATGCGGCGACCACAGGCGACCCCCCAACGCCTGTGCCACTGGTCGCTCACAGGCGAGAGGCTCTCCACGGCGAGTCTGCGACCTGTGCCACTGTTGTGAGTCGTGCTGCATGTTAGTCTGTCGTCATGGAGCGTTCGCAGTCGCAACCCACTTCGTTCGCCGCGGTGATGTTCGTCACGTTCACGTTGTCGCTGGGGACGGGCGTGTTCTGGCACGGCCTGCCGTTCATCGCCGAGCAGGATTACGAGTTCAGCCAGGCGCGCAACCTGGCGATGTTCGTGTTTCTCGGATCGATTTATACAGCCGGAGCGTTCGCGTCGGGCGCGCTGCTGCGGCGAATCGTCGGCACGGGCACGCGGCTGTCGCTCCGCGGTGCGCTGATGCTGTGTGTCGGCGTGCAGACCGCTGCATGCCTGCTGCCCATCGCGGTCGATCGCGAATGGGCGGTGTGGGTCGCGGCGGCGATCGGGACGATTCTGTATTCGTTCATCTGGCCGATTGTCGAAAGTTTCGTGACCAGCGGACGGCACGGGCCGGCGATGCGCTCGGCGCTGGCGCGGTTCAACCTGACGTGGATGCCCGCGACGCTGCTGCCGATGTTCGCCATGGCGCCGATCATCGAAGAGCATGGGCGATGGGCGATCGGGGTGATCGCGCTGACGAACCTCCCGGCGATCGCAGCGCTGCGATGGTTCGCGCCCTCGCCGCAGCCGCATGCGCACGACGAGCGCGCGGTGCACGTTTCGGCCGAGTATCCGCTGCTTCTTCGCAGCGCGCGCATTCTGCTGCCGGTGAGTTATCTGCTCTCGGCGGCTGTGTCGCCGCTGCTTCCGTATCGGTTCGATGAGATCGGCGTGGAGGAACATTGGCAGACGCCGAGCGCGGCGACGTGGATGGTGGCGCGCTTGCTGACGGCGCTGGTCATGTGGCGGCTGCCCTTCTGGCACGGGCGCTGGGGGACGCTGCTGGTGGGCGGAGTTTCGATCGCGGCGGGGTTCGCCGGCGTGGTGCTGGCGCCGACGCTGGCGGTCATGCTTGGCGCGTTCGCGGTGCTCGGGCTGGGCATGGGATTGATTTATTACGCGGCGATCTATTACGCGATGGCGGTGGGGGGCGCGGCGGTGGACAGCGGCGGCACGCACGAGGGACTCATCGGCGCGGGATACGCGGTTGGACCGGCGGCGTGTTTGGCGGGGACGGCGCTGGGCGGGCCCGCGGCGATCGTCGGCATCCTGTGGGCGATCGTCGGCCTGAGCGTCATTCCCGCGATGCTTCCCTATTTCCGCGCGCGTGCCCGCCGGACCGGTCGCCTCCGATGAAAGTCAATCGATTCGCAAACCTCTGTGAAAGTGCAACATCTCTGACGGCATCTGATTATCATGTTTGGGTGGGGAAACGGGTGCCACACTTAGTCCCGCAGGGCTGAGTGTGGTTCGACTCAGGGTGCCCCGGCGTCCTGCCGCACACTTTGGTCCCGCAAAGCCGGGACGCAAAGTGTGGCACCCGGCGGCACTGGCTGGCACTTACGGGCGAGACGCCCGTACCACTGGTGGGCGCCACGATTCACCGCGTGGGCGGGGGTCTGCAACGGGGCCCGGCGGATCGAACGGGCCTGCCCATGTTACGGAGAAGGAATCGACTTCATTCACTTTCGTGTCCCCCCCCTCTTCCCCACGGAGGTTTTCCATGCGCACACTCGTTCACGCCACATCGATGTGTTTCGTCGCGGCCGCCTCGGCCGCCGCGCTCGCCGGCGGGCAGCTCCCCGGCACGCTGAACTTCGCCAACGAATCGGCGACGCGCATCAACGCGCCGTCGAACCCGGTCGGCAACAACATCATGAAGGACGTCGCCTGGGGCGATATGGACAACGACGGCGATCTCGACGTCGCGGTGATCCTCGCTGACGGAATCTTCGGCGAAGTCGTCAACAAGCTTTATCGCAACGATGGCGGCGTGTTCAACGAGGTCAGCGGCAGCCCGGTCATTCCCGGCTTCTCGACGCCCGACCTCTCGCGCTATGCCTTCTTCCACGATTACAACGGCGACGGGTGGCTGGACCTGTGCGTGCTCAACGACGACCTCGGCGGGCCGAACAGCACCGTGAAGTTCTACTGGAACCAGCACCCCGGCGGAGTGTTCAGC
>CAZLDF010000441.1:0-2861 GCA_964558095.1 uncultured Isosphaeraceae bacterium
CGGCGTGTATGAAGTTGATCTTGGCATTCCGCTCTCCAAACTCGTCAACGAATACTGCGGCGGACTGAAGGATGGCAAGAAGTTCAAGGGCGCGATCGCCGGCGGCGTGAGCATGGGCATGCTCGGCACGGATCAGTTCGATGCGGAGATGGATTTCGACATCGGCCGCAAGTACGACGTGATGGGCCTGGGCACCGCGTGCCCGACGATCTTCGATGAAGACACGGACATGGTCGCCGTCTGCCGCAACATCGCGAGGTTCTTTATGAATGAATCGTGCGGCCAGTGCACGCCCTGCCGCGAAGGCGCGCAGTGGATGTACAAGCTGCTTTGCCGCATCGAGGCCGGCGACGCGAACATGAAGGACCTCGACCTGCTGCTGGAACTGAGCGCTTCGATGGGCATCATGCCCGGCACGACGATCTGCGGCCTGGCGGACGGCAACAACTGGGCCGTGCGCACGATCGTCAACAAGTTCCGCGACGAGTTCGAGGCGCGATGCAAGCCGTATCATGTGCCCGTCACGCCGCTGACCGCGCCGAGCGCGGTGGGCGTGACGGTTGGCGCGACGTGATACCCGGGCGACTTTGAAAGCACCATGGACGGCCGCATGTGGCGCTGACTGGCTTCTCGCAGCAGTGTCGGCGCGCTACAATGGGCAGCCGCCATTCAGGATGTCGCCATGTTGTTTGACCGCATCACAGTCAATCCCGCACAGATGTCCGGCATGCCGTGCATTCGCGGCTTGCGCATCCCGGTTTCGGTCGTCGTCGGCCTCATCGGCGAGGGAGTTTCCGAGGATGAAATCCTGAACCTGTATCCGGACCTGCAGCGCGAAGACATTCGGGAAGCCCTGCGCTACGCGGCGGAAGCGGTGCGCATCCGCGATCTCCCCTCCAAGGCCGGTTGATTATCGTGCCGCGCTCGCTGCACTACCTCATCGATAACGCGCTGCCGCCCGTCTTCGCGACCTGGCTGCGCGAGCACGGCGTTTCAGCCGCGCACGTGCGCGATTTCGACCTCGCCGCTGCTGACGACAGCGTGATTCTGGCGCACGCGATCGAGCATGATCAAGTCATCGTTTCGCTCGACACGGACTTCGGCATGCTCCTGGCGATGCGAGCCTCCGCCAAGCCGTCGTTTCTGCTGTTCCGCTCAAGTCGAAAGTCGCCGGAGTTTCTCCTGCGACTTTTCCTGACCAATCGCGACGCGTTCGAACCCGACTTGGAATCCGGCGCGGTGGTTGTCATCGACGATGCGCGGTTGAGAATCCGCCGACTTCCGGTCGCGGGCTCGAGCAGCCGGCAATCCGAGTGATCTTGACCTGTGGCCTCCGGGGGCCTTGCGGACTATCCTACGGGTCCCGTTGGAGTTCTTGTTGACGATGAACGCACCCATGTCCGCCGCCCCGGCCCCGCAACTGGCGGCCGCCGCAGGCCCCGACGGCGACGACGCCGGCTCCGCCGACCCCGACTGTCCCGCCGCCCAGCGCCGCACGCCCGTCGTGCACGTCACCGCCCATCTCGCAACCCCGCTCGATCTGCCTTCGCTCGAGCGGCACGTCCACGATGCGCTGAACGAAATCGGCGCCCAGTTCGCTTTGGTGAACATTGAGATTGTCAACGACGATCGAATGATCGAACTGCATCGGCAATACAGCGGAATCGGCACGACCACCGACGTGCTGACCTTCGTGCTGTCGGAAGCAGGCGAGCCAATCGAGGCCGACATCGCCGTCTGCGCCGACGTCGCCGCGCGTCAGGCGAGTGATCGCGGCCACGGCGTTGAACAGGAATTGCTGCTGTATGCACTGCACGGCATGCTGCACTGCGTGGGGCACGATGATCACACCGAGTCCGGCTACGCCGCGATGCACGCCGAGGAGGATCGCATCCTCGACGCCATCGGCGTGGGCGAGACGTTCACGCGGACCTCGCCTTCCGCCCCCCCCTTGGTCCAGCCGGAGGACGAATCATGACGCTCGTCTTCCTGCTCGCGATATTCAGCATCATCCTCGCGACGTATTTCTCGGCGCTGAGCATCGCGCTGATCAGCTATTCCCAAAGCGCTCTGGAGCGCGCGCTGACCGAACGCGGCCGAGCGGATCGCGGGCAATGGCTGGATGAACACCTGCAGGCCGCGTCGCATTCCGTCGCGCTGGTTCGCACCGCCGCGAGGGTTTCCGTCTATATCTTCATTCTTCTGCAAGTGGTGGGCTTCGGCGAGGACGCGGTGATGGATTGGACGCACCTGGCGATCGCGGGCGTCATCGCCGTGGCGTTCGTGTGGACGTTCACGTCGATCGTCGCCGGCGCGGTCGCGAGATACCTCGAGATTCCGCTCATCGCCGCCGCGCTGCCACTGATTCGCGTCCTGTCGGTTCTGTTCTATCCGTTCACGAAATCGCTTTCGTTCATCGACGAGGTGGTCAAGCGCCTGGCCGGGGTGAACCTGCAGGAAGAGGCCGAGGCGGAAAAGGAACTGCTGCGCAGCATCGAAGACACCCAGCGCGAGGGTGCGCTCGATCCCGGAGCCGCCGAGATGCTCGAAAACGTCGTCGAGTTCTCCGGCACGGACGTCGGCGAAATCATGACGCCGCGAACCGACATCGAAGGCATCGAGTTCACCGACGACCTCTCCGCGATACGAGCCGCGATCATCGAGATGGGTCACTCCCGAATTCCTGTGTACGAGGAGAATCTCGACCACATCATCGGCATCCTCTATGTCAAGGACCTCATCGCCTACGTCGGCGAAGACCCGCAGCGATTCCGGCTCAAGCCGCTGCTGCGCAAGCCAATCGTCGTGCCCGAAACCAAGGCTGTGTCCGAATTGCTCAAGGACTTTCAGCAGAGCGAAGT
>CAZLDF010000442.1:0-8054 GCA_964558095.1 uncultured Isosphaeraceae bacterium
GGCTCTTCCGGCTTGAGCACCCAGCGCGTCGCCGCCACGTGATGCTCGCCTCGCACCGCCGTAAGCACCAGCCAGAAGTGCTCGGCGTCTGGGCTGGCCGATTCCAATCGCTGCATCACAATGGTTGCGCTGGCGAGATCGCCGAAGTCATCCGGCAATTGGAGTTCCTGCTCCGTGACTTCCTGCAGCGAATGGATGCCGAAGGCATCGGAGTCAGCCAGCACCGCGTCGGCCAGGAGTCCCAGTCGTTCGATGGACAGACCATCTGCGGAGTCCGATGACCCACTCGCGCGCGAACCAGCCGCTGCATCACGCAGCAGCGATGTGCATGCGCCGGCGATCATCGACAGAAGGACCACCGATGCGAGAACTTCGATGAGCGTCAATCCCCTGAGGCCGTTCGCGTTCACGGTGCCGTCCTCCTCCCCTCCCAGGTTTGCCGGATCAATCCCGTGTCGCCGGTGATGCGCAGCTCGGTCAGTTCGCCGCCATCGGGGTGCCGCAACGTGACGCTGTAGGTGTCGCTTCGCCCGGACCGATCGAAGCGCACGGCGTGTTCGCTTGGCGAACCAAGGAGTTCGATCTCCGTGGATGCAGGAAGTCGTACGGATCGCACAATGACGCCGCTCTCGATCGCGATCAATTGAAGCTCAGCACGATCAGGGACAAACACCATCCTCGCCGGACCGGCCGTTCGGGCGTGGATTCGCGCGAGTCGATCGAGCTGCACGATCCCGGCGAGCATTCGTTGTGAGTCCGCGTGGGTTTGGGCGCCGATCAGGGCGCCGCCCGCGAGGCCGCCGGCGAGCGACAGCATGATGATCACCGCCATCGCCTCAATGAGCGTAAAGCCGCGATGTGCGGGAACGCGATCGTGCCCGGGGCGTTTCATCGCGATGGTTCCTCATCGCGGAGGTTCGCCGAGGAAATGTCCGCATCTTCGCCGATCCCGCCCGGCTGGCCGTCGGCGCCGTAGGTCAGCACTTCAAACGGGTGGCCATCGGGACCGGGCGTGATGAAGAGATACCGATTGCCCCAGGGATCGAGCAGTTTGTCATCGCTGAGGAAGAAGCTGTCCGTCGGCGCTGCGTGACCGTCACTCAGTGTTTGCAGGCCCAGCTCGTTGCCGGGCCACTGGTCGTGCTCGATCTTGTAGAGTTCGAGCTTGCTGACGATGACGCCGATGCCGCTCTTGGCCAGTTCGTGCTTGGCCCTGGCGAACGTGCCGGAGAAGCCGATCAGCAGCGTGCCCGAGATTAGGCCGAGGATGACGACCACGGCCAGGATTTCCACCAACGTCATGGCTGATCTGTGCACGGAGCTGCGCATCAAAGAATCTCCTGCAGGCGAAGCAGCGGAAGAATCGCGGACATGACGACGGTTCCCACTCCGAGCGCCAGAAGCATGATGACCGCCGGCTCCAGGATTGAGGTCAATCGATCGATCAGGCGCTGCGATTGGCGTTCGTATCGCTCAGCGATTCTCAGAAGCAGGTCATCGAGCTCGCCGCTGGCCTGGCCGATCGCCAGGAGCTGGCGGAACTCGGCGTCGAACCAATGCGGATCGTCGAGAGCGCCGGCAAGCTCGTCGCCGCGCTCGATGCGATCGGCGGCGAGTTCGAGCGTGTGCCGCAGAGACCGACTCGCCGCCGCGGGCGCGATCGTGCGCAGCGCTTCGACCATCGGCACGCCGCTGCGCAAGAGGTCCGAAAGCTGCCGCGCCGCCGCGGCGATGCGCAATCGCTTGAGCACCAGAAGCCTCGGCCGCCGCGCGGCAATCCACTGCGGCACGGGTATGCTCCGCGCGATGCTCGAATGGCTGACCAGCATCCAGCCGAGCGTCGTGAACGCCGCCATGGACAGGATCAGCCACCAGAAACCCGCGATGAACCGTCCCAGCGACATCACGCGAGTCGTCAGCGCAGGAATCGCGATGTCGGCGTCCGTGAGAATCCTCGTCAGTTCAGGAAGCGTCTTCACGCTCAGGAACACGATGACGCCAAGACCGACCATGCTCACGAGCGCGGGATACGTCAGCGCGCCGAGCAGCTTCTGCTGAAGCCCCCCTGCGCGTTCGTGGCGCTGCGAGAGTCGAAGCAGCACCTCGGGAAGCGTTCCGCCGTGCTGGCCCGCTTCGATCATCGCGACCTCGACGGCGTCGAACCACGCCGAATGCTCGCGCATGGCCGCCGCGAGCGACCCCCCCCCACGCAAGCGCTCTCTCACCTGGACCAGCATGGACCGGCGAGTTCGCGATCGACCGGTGGATGATTCGAGGATCGTCTCGACCGCCCCCAGCAGGGGCAGGCCGGAGTTGATCATGGTCGCCAGGCTGTCGAAGAGTTCCGCGCGCTCCATGCGGCGTCGCTGGCGCAGGTGGCCCCGCCACGCGGCGCCGAGCGGAGCGATGATGGAGGTCCGCCACCGAGTGTTGGCCGCGCGATCGGCGTGCGACCGTCGCACGCTGCGCAGATCGATGACTTGCAGCCCGATGCGGCGAAGCTGGGCGCGGACGTCGGCCGCCGAATCGCCGCTGAGTTCGCCGCGCGTGCGCTTGCGGCTGCCTGCCTCCCCCCCAGGATCGATCGCTGTATACTGCCAGACGGTCATGGAATCACATTCCGTTCAATCCGCTCCGTGCACGACGCGCGCGACTTCCGCCGCGGTGGTTCGGCCGCGCTCGACGAGTTGATTGCCCTCGTCCTGGAGCGTTCTCATCCCGCGGCGGAGACTCGCCGCGCGGACCTGCGCAAGGGGGGTTCCGCGCGAGATCAGCTCCCGGATGTTCTCGTCCACGCAGAGCAGCTCGAAGAGTCCGCATCGACCCTTGAACCCGGTGCCGAAGCACGGCTCACACCCGCTCCCCCGACAAGGCTGATGCGTCAGGCGCACCAGCCGCTGCGCCATCACGGCCGAGAGCGCAGCGCTGACCAGATACGGCTCGACGCCGAGATCGGCCAGGCGCGTGATCGCGCTTGGCGCGTCGTTGGTGTGCAGGGTCGAAAGCACGAGGTGGCCGGTCAGGCTCGCCTGCACGGCGATGCGCGCCGTCTCGCCGTCGCGAATCTCGCCCACCATGATCACATCGGGATCCTGGCGAAGAATGTGCCGCAGGCCGGAAGCGAACGTGACGCCCTTCTTCGAGTTCACCTGCGACTGGCTCACCGCCAGATCGAGCGTCGAGAGCTCATACTCGATCGGGTCTTCGATCGTCATGATGTTGACCTGCGACGAGCCGATCCGCCGAAGCGTCGAGTACAGCGTCGTCGTCTTGCCCGAGCCGGTGGGACCGGTCAGCAGGAGAATCCCCGTCGAGCGCCCGGCGCGGTCGAGCCACTTGTCCGCGATCGAGCGCGGCATGCCGAGCTGCTCGAGCGTCGAAAGCTGCGACGTGTTGTCGAGCAGGCGAATGACGCAGCGCTCGCCGTAGCTCGTCGGCAGCGTGCTGATGCGCAGGTCGATCGAGCGCTCGCCGATGGTCACCGAGGCCCGGCCGTCCTGGGGAATTCGCTTCTCGGCGATGTCCATGCGGCCCATGACCTTGATGCGGCTGGTGACGCCCGCGAGGATCGACTTCGGAATCTCGCGCTCCGTGTGCAGCACGCCGTCCAGGCGATATCGAAACAGCGCGCGATCCTCCAGCGGCTGGATGTGCACATCGCTGGCGCGCTGCGTGAGCGCCTCGAAGAGCAGCGCATCGACCAGCTTGATGATCGGCCCCTTGCCCTGGGTGCTTAGCAGATCGCGATCGGCCTGCGCAAGAAGCTCATCGATCCCCCCCACGCCCCCCTCAACCCTCCCTCCATGAACCGCCGGGTCTTCGTTTGCGGCCATGCCCGCATCGTGCGCCAATCTTCCATATGCCTCGTCGATTCGCTGAGCGATCGTCTGGTCGTCGATGAAGATCGCCTTCGTCGGGCGCCTGAGTCGCACGCCGACGTTGTAGATCGCCGCGGCGGGCGTCTTCGAACTGATCCACAGATGCTCCGTGCCGTCGATGCAGCCGCGGGAGAGCACGAGGTGCGCGCGTGCGAAATCGCGGCTGATGAGGCGGAGGAACTCGTCGCTGGGAAGGGCCGCTTCGAGAGAAGCCGGCGCATCAGTCGCCGTCCCTCCGGCGTGTCCGTTGACATTGACTCTCGGCGCCTCGGCAATCGCGTGCTGATGCATGGTGGTGTGGCTCCTGTCCGTCGAGATGGCTCATGAGAATCGCTGTCTGCGCTGTGATACTCAGTAGATGATCCGCGGCTCGACCGTCGGCCAGCCGCTATCGACATCCGCCGTGAAAACATCGCGATCGCTGAGATACTTGAGGTCTTCGAAGCCCGAATGCCGCAGGACGTTGCAGCGGATGAACACAAAGAACCGCGCCGTGCTCGCGGACTTCGAGCGGCGTTTGAACAGTTCGCCGAGAAGGGGGATGCTCCCGATGAGCGGCACCTGCGAGATCGCTTCGCCGTGGGTCGTGACTTCGAGCCCCCCCACGACGATGGTGTAGCCGTCGGGAATGGTGACAATGCTCTGCAGGTTGTTCTGCTGGCGAGGGGGGGGCAGCGAAGGATCGCTCGACTCGCCCGTGAAGCTGCTGATCGCGACGGAGTACTCCAGGACAAGGTGATCGCCTTCCGCGATTTGAGGTTTGACGGTGACGGTCGTGCCGGCGTCCTGCGTCCCGCCGAAGGACGTGGTCGTGACGGTGTTGGATGCGTTGGTCGAGAGGAACGGCTCCTGCTGGACGCTGTTGAGCGTCGCCTGCTGATTGTTGTTCACGAGAACCTTGGGCAGGCTGACCGACTTGCCGTCGTTGATCGTCTGCAGCGCGCGGACGACGACGCTGTAATCGCCCGGATTGAGCACGACTCCTGAGAAACCCGTGCCCGCCTTGACGGGATCGTCCGGCACGCCGTCTTCGCCGAGTCCGAAGAGCGACGCCAGCGAGATCAGCGTGTTGCCGGACATGTTGAGCTTGCTCAGCTCGACGCCGAGGTCAAGCGTGTCGCCCTCGGTCAGGCTCGCCACCATGACTTCGATCATCACCTGAGGCTGGCGCACGTCGAGCGTCGCGATCAGGTCTTCAAGCTGCTCGAGCAAGCGCGCTTCGCCCAGCGCGATGATCGTGCTCGTGCCCTCGTCCGCGGTGAGAATCAGCCGCTGTTCTTCGCGCACCCGGGGCTGCGAAGAGCCGCGCTGCAAGACGCTGCCGGCATCCCCCTTCGCCGCGTCGGCGCCATCCATTGATGGAGCGCCTAGCGATGTAGCACCCGCACCATACTGCGTGACCTGCAGAGAAGCAGGCGGACGATCGTTCGCCGCGCCCGCGCCGTTTGCCGACGAATCCGCGGCATCGACCGACTCGCCGGCGGTCTCCAGCACGCCGATTGCGACAAGTTGCTGAAGCACGCCCAGAATCTCCGTCACGCTGCGGTTGCGAATGGGGAATGTTCGCATCGGCCGCCGCGCTTCCGCCGGAACCGAATCCAGCCGAGCCATCAGCGCCCCGATCTGCTCATGCTGCGTCGGCGTGGCCGTGATCATCAGCGAACCGGTCAACTCATCCCGCACGAGGCGCCACCGCTGCCCGGCGTCCATCGCCGCGGGCGAACCCGGCGACGCGCCGCGCACCGACTGCTCAATGAGATTGGCCACCGCATCGATCGCGAAATGTCGAGGTGAGTACGTGCGAGTTTCAACGGCTTCGCGCTGATCGAAGCGATCAATCAGCGCCTTCCACTGCTGTGCATCTCTAGGAGGAGCAACCAAAATGACGGATCCGCCGTCCGGCGATGCGGTCAGCTTTCCTCGGATGGATGTTCGGGCCATCTCGTTGCGCGCAGTGATCGATGCTGTTACCAGAGCAGAGAGATGTGTCGCCGAGAGGTTCTTAGAGACGACCTGCTCTATCAACGGGGCCTCCCCTGGCACATCCAGCTCCGCCAGCATTGAGACAATCTGATCCACCCTCGGCGACAAGTCGCTGATCAAGATGAGGCCGCTGTCTCCCAAGAGTGTCAGCGAACCGCCCGCTTTCGATAGAAGGGGCTTGGCAATGTCGTTCGCTAGGGATGCTGGCAGGCTCTCAAGACGCAAGACGATCGACGTATAGCCGACGGCAAGAGCGGCATTCGGCTCCTCCCGGATTTCCGACAGGCCCGGTGCATCGCCGATGCGGACGACGCTCAGTGTTTGGTCACCGGGCATCCGAACGGTCGTAAGGCCGTGCGCTGAGAGTATCCGGTTCGTCAGGGACCAGATTTCATCGTCCGTAAACCCACCTCCGAGACGCAATGTGAGTGAGCCCTTGAGTATGGCCGGGTCGTACTCGATGTTGAGATTCAACCGCTGGGCGCACAAATCGACCAACCGGGCGAGCTCGATCTGACCGCTCAAATCAGATGTTGGAGCGGTGGTTTGCGATGCCCCGACCGTAAACGACGTGGCGATCATCACCGCCGCTACGAAGGTGAAGAAAACATACTTGTTCATCTGCGGACGAAGACCCACGCTGATCTCCATTCACGTCGCGAACCTGATCGACGATGCGCTCAGAGCGGCGCATTGGCGCGTCTCGAGGATGCCGAAGGGCCGGCTCGATGTCGGGTGCCGGACACTCACCAACCAGATTCCTACCCCGCAATGGGAACACTGGCCATCGTTTCTCAATTTTCAAAACCGACAACTGTGCGCCTCAGCGGCATCGGTCGCGTGTTCATCGCAGCGCCCTCAAGCGTACGGCTTGTCGTCAGAGCCTCGAACCCAGCGTTGGCACCGCGACCTTCGAGCCGGTACACCCCAAGGCAATCGGATTGCTACGATGATCGCGTGCCTGCCGCCACGGACTGCGAGGTCTGCTGCAGAAACACGGAGGAGTACGTTCGGCGACCCGCACCAGCCGGTTTCATGAATCCAGCCGGTCGCCTTGAGCGCGGCATTCATTTGCTTGCTGCTTCGGTTTGCCTCTCAATGGAAGGGTTACAGGACGATGACGCTCCTGGCGACCCTCCACTGTTTCACCGACGGGTTCGCTTACGATGCTGCCCCGCGACATCCCAGCGCTCTGCCGAGCTTTGGTCGATGAGTCGTCTCGAGAAGCCCTCTACGCGCTGGGCGAGGGACCGGGCTCTCCGGCCGATCTGGCGGCACGGCTGCACATCTCGGAATCGATGCTGGCCCCCCGGATCCGGCAGTTGCTCCAGCACTCATTCATTCGCGCCGGTTGCTCGCCCCCAGGGCCTTGCCTGCGCCTCGAACCGAGTGTTCGTGTGCGGTTCAGTTCGGGCGAGCGGGAACTCACCATCCAGTTGCTCAGCGGGGAACAGCTCTCGCTGCGTGAGCGTACTGGTAGATGATGGCATGAAAGCCCTGGGGTGCTCTTGGACGGTGACGGCCGCTAAGTCGCGTCAGCACAGCCATTTGCGACACATGAACGCTCTTCTCACTAACGCTTCCGCGAAGCGCGCCTACTGCCATTCATGATTCGGACTGTGCGCTGCCAGCACCGCACGCGAAATCGAGATCGCAGCTCTAACGTGCGAGTACAACGAGGCTCGATCGCACAATGCAAAGGGGGAAGGCAGAGATCGCGCGCGGATAGGCGACTCGCTACTCATCCAGCGAGATTTCAAACGATGCCTGCATGAGGTCCAAGTCCACCTGCGTAGTGCGAGCGCTAAAGCGGCTTCTCTCCGACAGCGTTTGGGGGCCAAGGTTTGTGGTGGGACGTCTCCCTCGCGCCAGGGTGCGGGACTCTCGAAGACCCTCGTGCCGCCGGCACGACTGCGTTTGCTTCTGCCCTGCGGCGAGCTCGAAACGCACGGGCAGTCCGCAGGAAAACGCACCGCTCCTCCCTCATAAAACGAAATCAGGCCCTCGTGGGGGTCATTCAAGCGGTTTCCCCAAGAGTTTCTGATTGCGTGGCAGCAACGTCGAACCCCACGGCCTCCTCGACCGACCAGGCGGAACTTGCGACTGCGATGGGGTCTGATCGTCGGAAGGGGGTGATCGCGCGTCATCGCGCTCATCACGCAGAGCGGCGGGCGGATGTCGCGGCGGCGGCCG
>CAZLDF010000443.1:0-5399 GCA_964558095.1 uncultured Isosphaeraceae bacterium
GTCGCGGATGCAGCGCCGGATCAGGCGACGGCGCAAGAAGCCGCTTCGAGATCGCAAACGCCGTCTGTCGCCGCCGATGAGGATGGGGGACTGCTCAGCGGGCTTCGCGCCGTCGCGCCGCGGGTGGGTGAATCCGGACCGGACGCGAACCTTCGCAGACTGGGTTCGCTGGACATCCGTTCGGACCTGCCAATGCGCATCGATTTCGCGACGGCCGGCGCCGGCATCGAGCGCATCCTTATGAATCATCACTGGCGGACGTGGCAAGCGCGCAAGCAAGCCGAGGCGCATCGCGCCGCCCTGGCGGCCAACGACCCCAATCCGCCCCCGATGCCCGGCGATGAGCTTCGCTTTCAGCTCAACCACGCGCGCGTCTATATGAACTACTCCAAGCGCGAGGGCAAAAACGTCCCCGTCAGCATTCCCGCGATTGCCGCCACGGAAATCCTCATCAACGGCCAGTCAGTCAGCCTCTTCGACTACACCTATGACGAGAACGACGAGAAGGTGTACGTCTGGACTCAGTCGCCCGATGTTCCCGATTCGATGGACGACGACCTGACCGTCGCGTTCGTCACGGACGTCCGCAACGCCGCGGGTCAGATCGTCGTTCATGTCCGCCGCGAGTATTCACTGGGCGCCAGCGGCGACATCATGCTGCGGCAGATTGTCGAGAACCGCACAGACCAGCCGCTGGACATCCAGTGGCGCCAGTACGGCCCGAGCGACCTCGACAAAGATCGCTCGCAATACATCGACAATCGCCGCTTCCGCTTCGGCTGGCTCGACCGCCGCGCGCCGGGCTTTCCGAACAGCTACGTGTTCGCCGACGACGATCACCTGATCGAGCGGCGAACGCTGCTGGGCCGCTTCGAGGATGATATCGAAGACGGTGTTCTGACCGACAACGTGCTCTGGCCCGACGAGCGGAGCCAGGAGCGGGAAGAGGAACTCGCCTGGTTCGCATCGACGAGCCGGTACTTCGCCATGGCGGTGCATCCGGACTGGACGCCGCAGCGGCCGCTGGGCAAATCGCTGCGCGCCGAGGTCGATCGCGTGCTGTTCAGCGTGTCGCGCGACACCTCGGGCGAGCAGACGGTCTTCACCTATCTGTACAGCCCGACGCACACGGTGAACGCGGGCGAATCGGCGTCGTTCGATCTTGGGATTTATGCCGGGCCGATGGATCGGCGCGTCCTCGGCGAGGCCGAGTTGTATGTGTCGCTGCACCTGGACGGGCTCATCCTCTACATGATGTCCACGTGGTGCACGATCTGCACGTTCCAGTGGTTGGCGCACATTCTCATCAACCTGCTGACGTTCTTCCATGCCATCGTCTTCGACTGGGGCATCGCGATCATTCTGCTGGTGGTGATCGTGCGCGCGTTGCTTCATCCGATTCTGAAGAAGTCGCAGATCGGCATGCAGCGCTTCAGCCGGCAAATGCAGAAGATCCAGCCGGAGCTGCAAAAGCTGCAGAAGAAGTACGCCAACGATCCCAAGCGCATGCAGCAGGAGCAAATCCGTTTGTGGCGCGAGCACGGCGTGAGCCCGCTGGGCTGCCTGAACATGCTCCCGCTGTTCCTGCAGATGCCCATCTGGGTCGCGCTCTACGCGATGCTCTATTTCGCCTTCGACCTGCGCCAGCAGCCGGCGTTCTACGGCGTGTTTCAGAACTTCTGGGACTGGTCCTTCCTGGCGGACCTGAGCGCCTCGGACCATTTTTTCTACGAGTTCGTCAATTCGCACCAGTTTCTGCTGTGGAACGTGACGGGGATCAACCTGCTGCCGCTGCTGATGGGCGTGGTGTTTTTCGTGCAGCAGAAGTACATGTCGCCCCCCCCTTCGCCGACGATGAGCAAGGAGATGCTGCAGCAGCAGAAGATTATGAAGGTGATGATGGTGGTGCTGTTTCCGCTGATGCTGTACAGCGCGCCGTCGGGCTTGACGCTGTACATTCTCACGTCGAGCCTGATCGGGATCGTCGAGAGCCGGTGGATTCGCGCGCACATCAAGGAAATGGACCTCGATGCGCCGCGCAAGCAGGTCGTCAACGAGAAGCAGAAGAAGCCGCGGGGCGTGATGGGCCGGGCGTACGCCCGCGCCATGGAGGCGGCTGAAGAACGCCGCCGGCGCAAGGCGGAACCCCCCCCGCCGCGGTTCAAGAAGCGGAAGTAGGTCAGAGGTCAGAAGTCGGAGGTCAGAGGTCAGAAGTCAGGCTGCTCTGTTGAATTCCCTGTCTTCAGCCCGAAGAGCTGCACGTCAGTAGCCGGAGGTCGAGCGACCCTTCGAGCGAAAGCCCCCGGAAAACGAGGGTCTTCCATCCCGCACCCCGACGGGGTGCTCGTCTGTTCCGCATGGCTTCAACAAGGCAAGGTTAGAGATCGGAAGTCGGAAGTCGCTGTGAACCTCTCCGACACCATCATCGCGATCGCTTCGCCGCCCGGCCGCGCGCCTCGCGGCATCGTGCGCATCAGCGGCGTGGACACCTTCGCGCTGCTCGCGCTTCTCGTATCCCCCTCTCCCCTTGGGATAGGGCTTAGGGGTGAGGGCATCCAGTTCCCCTCTCCCGTTGGGAGAGGGGTTAGGGATGAAGGCGGTTTGTGCAACGGCTCCGCGCAACAGGCGCGCGCGGTTATCAAAGCTCGCCTTTCAATTCCTTCGAACAACAGCTCGAATCTCAACCTTCCCGTTCTCCTTCTCACCTTCCCCGCCCCCCACTCGTACACGGGCGAACACGCTGCGGAACTCCAGCTTCCCGGCAATCCGCACCTGCTCGAACGAGTCGTCAACCACATGCTGCGCTCGGCGCGAGAAGCGCAATTCCCAGCGCGGCTCGCCGAGCCGGGCGAATTCACCGCGCGCGCGTTCTTCAACGGCCGCATCTCGCTGACGCAGGCTGAGGGAGTCGCGGCGACGATCAGCGCCGTCTCCGACGCCCAGCTTCGAGCCGCGGCGACGCTGCGCAGCGGCGGCCTGGGCGACATGGCCCGCCGGCTCGCCGATCGTCTCGCTGACGCGCTGGCGCTCGTTGAAGCGGGGATCGATTTCACCGACGAGGAGGACGTCGTCGCGATTCCGCCGCGCGAGTTGCATGCGCGGCTGGCCGAACTACGAGACGATCTGGCGCGGCAACTGGACCACGCAGTGGGATTCGAGCAGCTTCAGGCGATTCCCTGGGTCGTCATCGCCGGCCCGCCCAACGCGGGCAAATCGACGCTCTTCAATGCGCTGCTGGGTCGCGAGCGCGCGGTCGTCTCCGACATCGCCGGCACGACGCGCGATGTGCTCGCAGAGCCGCTGCACGTGGCAACCGCGCACGGCGACGCGGAAATCATGCTTGTTGATCTCGCCGGCCTCGACGACGCCGATCCATCGGTCCTGAATCGGCGGATGCAGCAGCGCGCCCGAGATGCGATCGATCGCGCCGAATTGATCCTGCATTGCGAGGCAGTCGATGCGCCATCAGAGACCTCACGCCGGCCGCTTGCGGTTTCGCGCGGCGAACCGACAATCGTCCTTTGCACGAAGGCCGATGTGCACCCGCGCAACGTGGATCGCGGACGATCGGACCATCGCTCACGTTCGCTTCATGTCAGCGCCATCACCGGCGAGGGGCTCGCAGAGCTTCGCGGCGCCATTGCGGCGCGGCTGGCGGATCGAGCGGTCTCGCTCGCGGCGGACGCGATGGCGCTGCACCCGCGCCACCAGGCGGCGATGGCTGCGGCGCTCGCGCATCTGAACGGCGCGCTGGCGACGCTTGAGCCCGCCGTCGGCGAGCGCTCATTGCGCGACGCTGAGCTCATCGCGTCGTCGATGCGAAACGCGCTTGATGAACTCTCGATCCTGGCCGGCGACATTTCC
The DNA here is from genome assembly GCA_964558095.1 of uncultured Isosphaeraceae bacterium. Lineage (GTDB taxonomy): Bacteria > Planctomycetota > Phycisphaerae > Phycisphaerales > SM1A02 > CAZLDF01. The sequence goes on from CAZLDF010000443.1 coordinate 3,865, forward strand.
CCGGACGACGTGTTGGGCCGAATCTTCGCGAGCTTCTGCGTGGGCAAGTAGCGAAGGATGACGCGTGCGATTCAAAGGCCGCTGTCGCGGGCCCGCGAGAAAACCGCCATCGCCCGCCGTACGCTTGCCGATCGCGAAAGAGGTTTCGCCAGAGGAGCACGCCGCCATGGACTGGGTTGTATTCGGCACCGCCGTCGCCATTTTCGTCGCCCGCATCACCGACGTGACGGTCGGCACGATTCGCACGGTGATGGTCGTCAACGGCTATCGCCTGGCCGCGTGGGCGCTGGGATTCGTCGAAGTGATCATCTGGGTGCTCGCGGTCTCGCGCGTGATCACGCAGCTCGACACGCCGGCGTACGTGATCGCTTTCGCCCTGGGGGCCGCGACGGGCAACTTCATCGGCATCACGATTGAGCAGCGCCTGGCGCTGGGCGAGCAGATTGTGCGCGTCTTCTCGCGAAAGGGGCGCGAGATCGCCGGCGTGCTGCGAGACAGCGGCCACCGCGTGACCGAAATCGACGGCCGGGGACGCACCGGCCCCGTCGAGCTGCTCTTCGTGAAGACCAAGCGCAGAGATGCCAAGCACATCGCGCGAGAAGCCCGACGGATCGATCCCGAATGCTTCTACATCGTGGATGATGTCCGCATGTCGTCCGCGGCCGGGGCGCTCACCGGCGGCTGGCGCTCGCTGTTCAAGAAGAAGTGATCCGCCGCGCTCTTGGCCGAACGACCGGCAGTTATCATTTGAACATGTGGACTTCTGAGCCCAAAGGAGAGGAACCAACGGTGGGAATGGAAGGCATCGAGATCGCGATCGAGCTCGAAGAGGCATACGGCATCGACCTTCGAGACGAAGAATTGCAGCGCATCGAAACCATCGATGAGTTGTGTATGCTCGTACAGGGTCGCCTTGCCTTGAAGCACGAACCGCTCCAATGCCAATTCGCGCAGTCCTTTCACCGCATTTGCGATGTGCTCATCGCGGAAGGAATCGCGGAAGTTCAGCGAATTCGTCCATCTTCAGAGCTTCGTCGCGTCGTTCCATGCTGGCGCGCGCGACGGCTTCGACGTGCGTGCCGACGGCTCGGTTTGCTCGATCCCGCGCTGGGACCGCACCCTTGGTACCGTGCTGCTGTCGTTTTGTTGATCGGCGTCGGCGTACCGGTCCTGCTAGCGATGACCGCAGCAGAAGCGGGCATTGGTTTGGTTGCGGCGTGCTTTCTGCTGCCGGTTGCGATCTGGCTTTCTCAGGAGCCGGCAATGTTCTTCTCGCGATCGCAGCGCACCGTCGCGGACCTGGTTCGATTCGTAACCCCTACGCCGAAAACGCAGGAAAAGCCGGACGTCAATGTGTACGGCAAGGTTCGGCACGTCGTGAGTGAATGCTGCGCAATTCCGGTCGAGAAGCTCAGTCGCGAAACGCGATTCGCAGACATTTTCTGAATCCTTGCCCGATCAGGCGCGCACCGGCCCGGAATCGCTTTCGCAGCTATTCAACGGAGCCAAACCCCATCCGCTGCAAGAGTCCCTCG
>CAZLDF010000444.1:0-3116 GCA_964558095.1 uncultured Isosphaeraceae bacterium
GCCGACGCACCGCCCGCGGCGCTTGCCGCCGCGGCCGCGGCACCGGCGCCCCCGCCGGCGCCGCCGGCTTCCAGGTGCAGCACCAGCCGCTCGATCTCCATGCCCGCCTCCGACGCGAACGTGTCGATGCGGTTGCGGAAAAACGAATACAGCGCGACGCACGGAATCGCGACGATCAGCCCTTCCAGCGTCGTCACGAGCGCAAGCGAAATGTTGCTCGCGAGCGCTTCGTGGTTCTGCGCAGTGCGAGAGATCGCTTCGAACGCGCCGACCATGCCCATGACGGTTCCGAGCAGGCCCATGAGCGGCGCGATCGACCCGATGACGCCCAGCGCATCCGTCGATCGATACAGTCGCGCGGTCTGGTCTTCGCCCGCTTCCTCGATCGCGTTCTTGATTTCGAAGACGCCGAACGCGGACTTCTGAAACCGCGTCAGGCCGCTGGCGAGGATGCGCGTAAGGTATGTGTCGTTGGCGGGATCGAGGCAATAATCGAGCGCCGCCTGCGTGTCGCCGCGTTCGAGCATCTCGTCGAGCTCTTCGATCTGATGCGGCGGCAGGAGAGCGACTCGGCGGATTTGCAGCAGATGCATGACGACCAGCGCGAGCGCGACGACGCTGAGGGCGATGATGATGTAGCCGATCACGCCGCCGGAGTGGATCGTCTGAAGCCACGAAGCGCCGCGCTCCGCCGCGTCATCCTGGGCCGGGAACAACACGAGCCAGCTTGCTGCCATCAGGTTCCTTTCGCTTTCGACTTGGTCGGGTCGAGCTGAAGCGCCGCGTCCTCGCGCAGGACGGGATGATTGGGAAGCATGCGGCCCAGCTCATGGCGAACGCGATCCGCCGCTGCGGCATCGCCCGACGCGATCAGCTCCTGCCGGGCGACCGCCAGCGCCAGGCCGGCGAGATACGGCTGCTGCGCGGCGTGCGTCGCGGGCACGTGCAGAAGCTGCACCACCCCGAGCTGGCGCATGCGCGGATTGGTCGATCGCAACAGGCCGTCGCCGACGGCGAAGCGCGCCCAGGGTCGAGCCCACTCGGCGACGCCGTCGCCCGCGAGCAGCCGCCGCAAGTGGTCGATGCGAGCTTGGCGCGATTCGACAGCCGGCTCGCCCGCCGCGAGGAAGCGGTGCAGCAGTTGCACGGCGGGATGATCGGGCAAAATCGCGAGGTCGGGCGTCGCCGTCGCCTCGCCGAGGCGCCTGCGCACCGCGGTGAGATAAAGCGACGCGACGGCGGCGACGATCGCGTCGCCCTTCGCGTCATACTGCTGCAGTTCCAGCCGCACGCCGCCGAGGCTGCGCGTCAGCGCCCATGCCGGCGGCAGTTGCCTGCACAGCCCCGTTTCAACGTCGAAGATCGCCGGCAACTCGTCATAGCGATCGGTCGCCACGCCGGCCAGCCGCAATCGCAAGCACTCGAGCGCAGCGAGGACGGCGCGATCGTTCTCGCCGTGCGCCAGCCGGCATCGCAGCAGTCCCTCCGCGACGATCAGGGCGGCTTCATGCGTCTGGCCTCGGTGAAGTTCGAACAGTTCCGCGAAGAGGGGCTGCGCCTGGCTCGTGTCGCCGCGCTGCAGTCGCTGCCGCGCCCGCCAGAGCTTCTCGCCTCCCTGCATGAGTTCATCGAGGTCCGGCCGGGCAGCGGCGCTGCGCACATCACGGACCTGGTCCCAGACATAGGTGCGTTCGATCCCGCCCCCCCCATTTCCACCGCCCCCCCCACTTCCACCGCCCCCTCCACTTCCGCCCCTCCCGATCGGCGCATCTTCGAGGCGCATGGTGACGCCGTTGTCGTCGATGGCGACGATCCGGCCGCGCTGCTCGCCGCTGCCGCCGCGCAGCACGAGAACGTCCCGCTCGCGGTCGGCCTGCGCCGCCGACATACTTCTCGGCGCCGTCCAGCCGGTCAGTGTCGCGACGACTAGGATGCAAAGTGCGTGCATTCGCATGTTCAGTTGCCGGTTGAAGGCACGAACCGATACACGCCGCCGGAGTCCGCCGCGATGCGGCGCAGCTCGTCCTGGCCCGTCGGCTCGCCGAAGGCGATGGTGTTGATGACGACGGGCGTGCCGCGGCGATTGATGTCGCGAATTTCCTCCGGCGAAATGTCGCTGAACTGGCCGTCGGTGAGCAGGAAGATCACGTCCGGCCGCACATCGAGCGAGAAGACCTGGCGCAGCGCGCCGCCGGCCATCGTCCCGCCCATCGGCTCGACGTTGCGAAGCCACGTGATGAAGTTGTTGATGATGTGGGCCTTGGCGGCGAGCCACGATCGCTGCATCGGCGCCACCGCCACGTCGTTCGAGAAGAACACGACATAGAACTGCGCATAGTCCGGCAGGCTCTTGATCGAGCGCGTCAACTCGCGCTTGGCGGTGTCCATCTTTTCGTCGTTGCCCATCGAGCCGGATCGATCGACGACGTAGGCGAAGCGCCGGCCGCGCGAGCTGATGCCGAAGAACGACACGCCCGCTCCCCCCCCCGCCATCGACGGGTCGCTCTCGCCTTCGCCCGCGCCGCCCAGCAACGGCAGCGAGCCGAGGTCGCCCGTCTCCAGCGTCACCGCCGACGCCGGATCCAGCTCCGAAAGCAGTTCCGTCGGAACCTGCTCGAACTGCGAAAGGTCCTGCGGCGGCAACTCCTCGAGCGACACATCGCGCAGATCGGTCAACTCCTCTTGCGTGATCGTGGCGAACTCGACGGTGACGACGCCCGCCTGCGACCCCGGCGAGCCGGGCTTGAAGCGGGTGGCGAGGTACACCATGAGCACCAGGTGCGCGACGATCGACACCGCCACGCCGATGCGAATCAACCTCCGCCGGCGGCGCTGCTCCTCGTGCCGCCGCGACGACTCGATCCGCCGCAGCAGCTCGCGAAGCTGGTGGACCTCATCCTGAAGCCGCGCCAAGTTGCCGCGGACATCGCCCGGTTTCTCGACGCCCGCCACGGGGCGCGATGCGATCGGATGGTCGGGGAAGTTCGGGCTTCTCGTCATCATCTGGAAAACCATAGGCAACGCGGAATCGAAGGTCGGGCGGCGCTCGCCGTTCGGGGAAGGACTGGCACTCCGATCGGCAGCCGGGGGGTGGGGGGCCGGGGGGCCGGGGGGGC
>CAZLDF010000445.1:0-3340 GCA_964558095.1 uncultured Isosphaeraceae bacterium
GGCGCATTCGGTTCGTCCGCAGCGAGCGTGACAAGATTCGGATCAAAGCCCGCATCCTCGATGACCTGTCGCGCGATGCGCACCGTCAGCGCCAGCGGCAGGATCGCGCCCGGATGCGGCTTGACGATCACGGCATTGCCCGTGACGAGACTGGCGAAGAGACCGGGATAGCCATTCCACGTCGGAAACGTCGAGCAGCCGATGACCGCAGCAACGCCACGAGGCACGACGCGATAGGTCTTGCTGAGTTTCACCGTGTCGGTCTTGGAAACCTGCTTGGCCCAATGCGCGTGAGGGGGGGTGCGCTTCATTTCTTCGTAGGCGTACGCAACCGCTTCAAGCCCGCGGTCCTGTGCGTGCGGCCCGCCGGCTTGGAACGCCATCATGAATCCCTGGCCCGTCGTGTGCATGATCGCGAAGGCGATCTCGAAGCTGCGCTTGTTGAGTTGATGGAGGATTTCGAGACAGACGCCGGCGCGTTCCTCGGGCGTCGCACGCTTCCACTGCTGCATCGCGGTTTCGCCGGCGTCAATCAGCGCATCGAGGTTCGGCTTCGGATATGTGATGTTCAAGTCGAAGCCGTAGGGCGAGATTTCGCTGCCGACGCTTCCCTTGCCGTCCGGTTGATCGAGCTCGAAGGGCTTGCCTTGCTGGCTCTTGAACGCGGCGATGGCGTCGTCCTTCGCGGTTTCGCCATAGACCTTGCCGCTGGGCACTTCGGGATACGCCGTCCAGTAGGAACGATCGGTGATGGCGGCCAGCGCGCCCTGGAGTGTTTTTTCGTGCTTGGCGAAGAGTGCTTGTGGTGACACGTGCGAATCCTCTTAAAGCGGCGCGATGTTGCGGCGCGCCTGACTGTTGGCAGCGAACCAGCATGGTATGACTGATCGGCCGCTCATGCAGCGTCCGTTTGCCCGCCTGCGCGGCCCGCCGCGACCCGTTCCGCTCGCCGATCGAACCATGCCAGCACGACCGGCAGCACCAGGATCGCCGCGACCAGGCACGTGAAGCTGCCGATCGACATCACGATGCCCAAACTCTGCAAGCCCCGATGCGAGGCCCCGATCATGCACCCGAAGCCGATCATCGTCGTGAATGACGTCAGCAGCACCGCCAGGCGCGTCGCGCCCAGCTCGTCCGCGCCCGAGCCCTTCTCGTGATGCCGGTGCAGGATATGCACGCCGTAGCTCACGCCGTTGCCGATCAGAATCGGCACCGCGAAGAAGTTGGCGAGATTGAAGCGCAGGTCGAAGATCGCCATGATCTCGATCAGCCACAACAGGCCCAGCGCCAGCGGCACGATCGCCAGCAGCGGATCGCGCCAACCGCGGAAATCGACCCACAGAATGATGAGCACGATTATCAGCGCGAAGATCGCCGCCTGCCGGAACGCCGCCTGCATTTCGTTGAGCGACTCGAAGTGCGTCATCGGCACGCCGGTGGCTTCGGGATCAAGCGCGCGCAGGTCCGCGACGAACCGCTGCATCGGCTCATACTCCCACACGTTTTCCGAGGGGTTGATCATGATGAGATAGTTGCCGCGCTCGGACGTGAACGTGCCGCGCACAGCATCGGGCAGGGCCTCGCGCAGCAGCATCAGGTCGCCAGCAAGCATTGTCCGCACTGAATCGAACTGCTCGCGCAGCGAGGCTTCAATCTGCTCCGCGATCCGCGGCTGCTCATCGATTCGATTCGCCAGTTCCTGCAGACTCTCGGCCACTTCGCGCAGCGTGCGTGCCTCGTCCGCTGATTGCAGCGACGCCAACGACGCCACCGCGCCCAGTCGATCCGCCGCCCCGCGCACGTCCGCCGCGGTGAGCGTCGCATCGTTTGGCGAAGCCTCCACCAGTGGTTCATGCCGGACGTGCAGCGACTGGCGCAGCGCGCGCTGTTGCGCCGTCGGCTCGGCCACCACGTCCAGAACGCTGTGCACCGCGCCGAACGAGCTGAATTCCCCCGCTCGCGCCAGGACCGCCGGCACATCTTCGATCGAATCCACCACCACCGCTCCGAACCACACGTTGTCCACGCGCTCGTCGATCAGCCGGTGCTCCCAGCGCACCGAATCGAGGTTCATCGCCTGAAGCTTCAGGAGGTTGTGCTCGAAGCGCAGCCGGGGCAGCGCGATGCACGCCGCCGCCGTGAGAACAAGGACCACGCAGATCCTCAGCCTCGGGTGCATCGCGACGTAATGGTGCGCCGTCTCGAAGATCGAGCGGTTGAGCATTAGCATGCGAGGGCGTTTGTCCTCGTGCCGGCGATCGACGATGACGAGCATCGCCGGCAGCACCAGCAACATCGCCGTCAGGCACAGCAGCAGTCCGCTGCCTGCGATGAAGCCCAGTTCGCGCAGGCCTTGGAACTGGCCGATCATCGTCCCGAAGAACGCCGCCGCCGCCGTCACCCCGCTGGTGACGTTGCCCTTGCCCGCCGTGAGCAGGGCGTACTCGATCGATTCGTTGACGCCGACGGTCTGGCGGTCTTCGAGATAGCGGCTGACGATGTGGATGCCGAAGTCGATGCCGATGCCGACGAGAATGATCGCGAAGACGATGCTGAGCAGGTTGAGCTGGCCGACGATGAGCGTGGCGAGCCCGAACGTCCATGCGATGCCGCAGCCGAGGGCGATCACCGCCATCAATGGCCGGACCACCCCGCCGAAGCCCGCCATGAACACGATCGCGACGAGAACGAACGCGATGATCGACGCCCGCATCATGTCGCGCGAGCTTGTCGCCAGCTCGTCGGCCTGCAAGACCGGCTTGCCCGTCAGGCCGATTTCAACCGCCGGAAATCCCGCCTGTACGGCGTCGATGACCGCGCGCAAATCGCGCAGCGGCTGCTCTATGGCGTCAAGGACGGCGAAGTCCCGCCGCGGCTCGATCTGGATGAAATAGAGCTCGTCATGCTCGATGAGGTATTGCGGACCCGGCCTGGCGAACAGCGGCAGCGCTTCCGGGGCCGCCGACGCCAGCCACCGCAGCGCGAACACCGCCGCGCCGCCCAGGCGCTCGAGTTCCGCCTGGTCGAGCCCCGCGGAAGCCGGCGGCAAGCGATTGAGCCCCGCCAGCGCATTGCGAAGAAGCACGCCGGCGCTCAACTGCGATCGATCGACGCCCAGCGTGTCCAGCGCCGTCGGAACGTGGCGAAACTCGTTCACCTGCTCAGCCGTCATGTTGCGCGTCGCAATGCGAAGCTGCTCGAGCGGCTCGATCCGGCTGTGAATCGCGACGAAGCTGGAGCTGTCGCGCAATCGCCGCGAGAGTTCGTCCACCGCGCCTCGAGCCGCCGCGTCGTCGCCGTTGGAATCGACGATGATGTGGATGAACTCCAGCTCGCC
>CAZLDF010000446.1:0-3009 GCA_964558095.1 uncultured Isosphaeraceae bacterium
CTTCCCGGATCGCCGAAGTCCCACTCGTACAGCGTGGAGAGATGATCGCCGGCGCCTGGCTGCGATTGCAGGCCGTGGACGTGGACCGCCAGCGGCGCCATGCCGCCGCGCCGCTCGCAGTGAATCATCGCTTGCGGTTTCGCTGCGCCGCCGTCGAGCCACGCAACGGTCTGACAACAGGCGGGGATGGAATCCCCTGAGTCGGGTTTCTCAACCTGCGACGACTGCGGTCTGGCGCGCGTCGCATCCTGTGACGCGGAGGTTTCCACGCTATTCGAAGATGCTTGCGAATTGCCCGCGCTCGCCGCATCGGGCCGGCTGGCGATGCGCGCGCCGATCATCACGGCACAGCCCAGCAGCATCGTAGCCGCGCTGACCATAAAGTTCGATCGAGGCTTCTCTCGCGAGGGCATCGTCATGCGTCACCTCAGGGTTGTTGCGGTTGTGGCTGCTCGTCAGCGGACTCGTCGTCGCCGGCTTCGTCTGACGATTCGAGCAATTCGCGAGTTGAAACGGAATTCGCCGGCGGACTTTCCGTGCCATGCCGTGAGTCGGCGTTGCGTTTCGCTGCGGAGCGGGGCGCATCGGCGAGCGTCGGGTGCGGCCGCCCGCCGCGCGACATCAGCACGCCGCCCAACACCAGCAACACCACCGCGCCCGCGATGAGGTCGCGGGCTCGCGGCACGATCGTTGGAGCTTTCGATTTCGGCTTCGCGTTCTCGGACATGCGCCGCCTCCACTTCGGCGAAGTGCTATCGGCCGATCGCCGCGGATGCGTTCGCGCATCGCGAAGAGACGCGAACGGATTGGCGTGCGCGATTGGTTATCGCCCCTCATCGTGCCGCCGATTCGGATCGCGCGACGTGCGAAGAGCCTTGTGATCAAAACCGCTTGTGCACGGGCCGCTCCGCGGGCGGCTTGAGATGCAGGATCGCGCGCACCAGCCGCAGGTCGCCCTGCGTGGTCACCTTGATGTTGCACACGTCGCCTTCGACGACGTACACCGGCTCGCCCAGGCGCTCGACCAGCGATGCATCGTCGGTCGCGCCGGCGAGGTCGGCCTGCGAATATGCGCGGCGGAGCAGCTCCGCGCGAAACACCTGCGGCGTCTGCACCTCGACCAGATTCGTCCGATCGACCGTTTCCACCACTCGCCGCGCCGCGATTTCGATCTTGCCCGCTTCGCCGAGGATCGCATCCGCGAGCACGTCGTCCTCGCGCGCCTCGACGGCGCGCGACGCCGCCTCGACGCGCTTGATCGTGGCGCTGACGTCCAGCGCCGGAATCACCGCGTCAAAGGTGCGGATCGCCTCGAACATTCGATCCAGAAGTTCGTTGCTCACCGCGGGCCGCGCAGCGTCGTGAACGGCGACGTGCGTCGCGTCATCAGGCACGGCCGCCAGCGCGTTGCGCACTGTTTCCCAGCGCTCGATGCGTCCGCCCGCGACGATTGAAGCGCCGTGAAAACCCAGCGTCGCCGCGTAACGCTCGCGAAACTGTTCGAACTCATCGGGCGGCCCAGCGACGATGATCGACTTGACCTCCTCTCGCCGCGCCAGCGCCTCGACGGTGCGCAACAGCAGCGCCCGGCCGCCGAGGTCTTGCGACAGTTTGTCGGACTTGCCGAAGCGCGTGCTCGCGCCCGCCGCGGGAATGATCGCGCAGATATTCATGGCGGCGCAGTGTACGACAATTCACCGGCAGTGGCACAGGCGTCTCATCGCGCAGTGGCACGGGCGTCTCGCCGTGATGATCGCAGTGGCACAGGCGTCTCGCCTGTGGCGATCGCTTCGAGCTCGACACGCACTGCTACGGCGCCCTCTGCGCGCGCTCGACGTGCACGCGCATCCGCGTCGCCTGCTGCGTCATCCGCTGCGTCGTTCCATCCGGCCAGGTGATAAGCACATCCACAGTTTCGCATTCATCGGGCAGCGCGAGGTGAGCGATCGGCGACGACGCCGACAGGAAGCTGCCGCCGCTGCAAATCCATCGACGCCACGAGCGATCGCCGCAGCTCACTTCGATCTTCGCGCCGAATTGAGTCGTCGGGACCGAGACGATCAGCCAATTGCCTGGGTCGCAATCATTTCGCAATACGCGCACAGGCCCGTTGAGTTCGGCGGCGACGATGTCGATGTCGCCGTCGCTGTCGAGATCGCCGAACGCGGCCCCGCGATCGCAATGCGGCGTCAGGATCGCTGGACAGGCCTCGTCCCCACTCAACAAATTGAATCGGTCCGCACTTCGACGAAAGAGAAGAGCGCGTTGCTTGTAGTCCGAGTCCATCGACGCCATCGTCGCGCTCGGATACACATGGCCGTTGAAGACGATGAGGTCTTCCAGCGAATCGTGATTGAAATCGTAGAAGCCCGCGGCCCAGCCGAGGTACGGCCGACTGACCATGCCCAATCCATAGCGCCGCGTCGCGTCATTGAAGAACTCGCCATCGACGTTCAGATGCAGCGTGTTCGTGTCGCTCGAAAAGTTCGACGAGAACACGTCCGGCCGGCCGTTGCCATCGACGTCGGCGATCGCAATCCCCATCGTCGCCTGCGCCGAACCGTCGATGTTCACCGCGATGCCGCTCTCGAATCCGCGATCAATGAACCTCAGATCGCCCTGATTGACGAAAAGGAAGTTCGCCATTGAATCGTTGCCGACGAAGATGTCGGGGCGATCGTCGCCTGTGAAATCGAGAATCACGACTCCCAGACCGTAGGACGCAGGGACATTACGCACGCCTGATTCAACGGAAATGTCGCGGAACGTTCCATCGCCGAGATTCTCGAAGAGCGCATCAACCTGCGGCGCCAGGCCCGTCGGGCCCGCCAGCACACTCTCGCCCTTGAACTGCGAAGGCGGCGGCGGATTCGCGGAATCGAAATCGAGATAGTTGGCGACGTAAAGATCCAGATCGCCATCGCCGTCGAGATCGCCAAACGCAGCCGCGGAACTCCAGCCTTCGTACGCGACGCCCGCGGACTCGGTGACGTCTTCGAAGCGGCCGTC
>CAZLDF010000447.1:0-3246 GCA_964558095.1 uncultured Isosphaeraceae bacterium
GAGGCGCCCGTTCCACTGCGCGAACGCGAAAGCGCGCACAAACGTGACGCTCCGCGCGCTGCGACGATGGACTTCGCCCAGCCGTCAGGGACAATCTCGAAGAGTCTTGAAGAGGTCAGAAGTCAGAAGTCAGAGGTCAGAGAGGTCAGGACTCAGCGACGAGCCTCTGCGATCGCAAACGCGCTCTTTGACAACCCAATATCCCTTCCCTCCGTGCCTCCGTGTCTCCGTGGTGAGCCCCCCCTTTCTCTCAAACGCCGTGCCAAACCGCGCGCACGAACGTCACGTTTGCGCGCCAACTTCACGTGCGCCTCAAAAAAGCGCGCACAAACTAAAAGGGGGTCTCCGCTCGATGACAACCCATCTTAACAGTTTCGAGAGTCAGAGAGCGGGGACAGGAGACAGGAGACGACAATCGGGAGCCGGAAATCACCAAATCACCAAATCACCAAATCACCAGATCACCCAAGCCCTCAAGACCACTTCTCGAAAACCCAGTGATTCCGAGCAACCGAGTCGAGAACGCACACGCTGTCGAAGTTTCGCTCGATCGACTACACTCGCCGACGTTCTTCGACGGGACCAACGCACGTGAAGCGACGCAAACTTCGATTCCGACACTTCATCGAGTACGCCGCGATGCGCGGGGCGTACGGGTTCATGCAATGCTTCGACGAGAAGCAGAACCTCTACACCGCGGCCCGCTTCGGTTCGCTGTATTACCAGGTCGCCGGCGAGCGTCGCATTCGCGCCGAGAACAACGTCGCGCTCAGCTTCCCCGACTGGACGCAGGAGCAGATTCAGAGCTGCACGATCCAGTCGTTTCAATATATGGCGCAGCTTTTTCTGGTCGATGCGGTGGCGACGCCGCGGCTGATCTCGCCGGGCTCGTGGGTGGGTCACGTGCAGTTTCGCCACGTCGCGCGGGTGCTGGATCACCTGGTTCGTCGCGAACCGCTGATCCTCATCACGGGCCACTGCGGCAACTGGGAATTGATGGGATTCGTGCTGGCGGTGTTCGGTTTTCCGATGTCGGCGATCGCCCGGCCGCTGGATAATCCGCTCTTGAACAAGTGGCTGCTGGGCATTCGCGAATCGCGGGGCTTGAGCATCATCACGAAATGGGGGGCGATTCCCGCGCTGCAGAAGCTGCTGCGCAGCGGCGGGCGCGTCGGCTTCATCGCCGATCAGGACGCCGGCGAGGGCCACTTCGTGCCGTTCTTCGGCCGGCTGGCGTCGGCGTACAAGTCGATCGGGCTGCTGGCGATGCGATACAACATTCCGATCGTTTGCGGCCAGGCACGCCGCCTGGGACCGATGATGCGATACGAACTGTCCACGAACGATCTCATCATGCCGCACGAGTGGAAGGACCAGCCCGATCCGCTCTATTACATCACCGCGCGCTATACCCGCGCCATCGAACGGATGATCCGCAATGCGCCCGAGCAATACCTCTGGCTGCATCGGCGATGGAAGACTCGCCCACGCTTCGAGCGCGAATCACGCCCGATGCCCAAGCGAATGATTCGCAAGCTGCGCGAGCTGCCGTGGATGACCGACGATGAGCTGGGATTGATCATCGAGCGGTCGGAGAAGTATGCGCGGGCGTTTGCCGCGGGTGAGAAAGACCCGCTGATCGCGCCGTGACCAGGCGTGCCTAGAATGACGGCCATTGTCTCTGGGAACAGCTCCATGCCCACACAGCGACTTTCCGGCCGATTGGTGCTGCTCGTCGATGACGATGCGGACATTCTTTCGAGCATGAATCTGGCGATGAAGGCGGAAGGGGCCCAGACCGCGACCGCGGCGGACGGCAGTTCCGCCCTGCTGACCTATCAGGCGATGGACCCGGACGCGATCGTGCTGGACGTGATGTTGCCGAAGGCGTCGGGATTCGTGGTGCTTGAGAAGCTGATGCAGGACGACGACCCGCCGCCGGTCGTGATGGTGACAGCCAACCAGGGCAAGCGTCACATGGCGTACGCCGAATCGCTGGGCGTGCATGCATATCTCTATAAGCCGGTGTCGCTGCAGCGACTGGTCGATACCGTCGTGCGCGTCATCGAGCAGGCGGAGGCGGCCTACGAATACGAGGACGATGACGCCGCGGCCGAGGACAACTCGGCCGCCCGCGGGGAGGGATGAACGATTCGTCGGCGTGCGGTACCATGAAAGCCGTTTTCGGCGAGCGCGGCGCCGCGGTCGGTGGACGGTTCGCGCAGCGGCGGCACGCCATGAGCTCCCAGCAGTTTGTCATTCAATCACAACAAAGCGATTCCCGCGGGCTCGCTTCCATCGGCTCGCGGGCCGAAGTCCTGCGCGAACTGGCGCACTTCAACACCATGCCTGAAGCCCAAGACGGCGATGTGCTCTATGGTCCGGGCATCCGCATCGAACTCACGCCCGGCCAGGACCCGGTGACGCAGATGCTGCTGTCCGTGGTTGAAGAGGAAATCGCGTGGCTGGTCATCATGCGCCTGGCGAAGACGCTGCGCTGGAAGATTCTCGACCCCGTTTCCGGGCGCGAGCTGACGGCCGCGAGCGTCGATGAGGCGGTGTGAATTTGAACTCGCTCGCGCATTCGTCCGGCGCAGGGGCACAAGGCCCCTCGCGAAACGCGACGACTCTCTCTGATCTGCAGTGACTGACCTCTGACCTCTGACTTCTGACCTCTCCTCCATGACTGGCCGCGAAGCATCATCCTTCAAGCAGCCTGATTCCCTTCCGCGAGAGGGAATGCAGGGGCTTCGCGCTGACGTGTCCGATCCCGATCGCCTGGAAGCGGTGATCGCGCTGGCGGTCGATTACCGCGGCGACGTGACGATCACGCGCAATTCCACCGGCGAGGTGATCGAGGGTTATGTGTTCGACAGCGGCCGGCGCGACGGGTCGCTGTTCCTGCGCATCATGCCGCGCGACAGCGACGAGCGCATTCGGATCGCAGCGGCCGACATCGCAAAGCTGGAGCTGACCGGGCGCGACACCGCCGCGGGCAAGTCGTTCGAGACGTGGGTGAAGAAGTACATCCAGAAGAAGATGGCGGGCGAAGAGGCGAGCATCCACAGCGAGCCGCTTGAGCGCTGAGGAGCGCCGGCCGCCGCCGGGCGGAGCAAACAACCATTCGCGCCGCTTTCAGTTTGTGTGAAGTTCGCGCACAATATGCCCGATGAACCGCGGCGCGCTCCGCGCGGCCCTTCGGATGACTCCATGCTCACGCTGCTCACCATCGCCGGCGGCGTCGCG
>CAZLDF010000448.1:0-4240 GCA_964558095.1 uncultured Isosphaeraceae bacterium
TCATCACCGCTGAGTGCGACTTCAATCGCGTCGTGCATCGTCGGCAGGTCCGCGGGCACTCTAATTGCGCCATCGAATACTCGCGCCACCAGCTCACCGTGTCCCACCGATCCGTCCGTGCTTCCGACGCGAATGAAGTACTCCGCCGGCTCGGTGTCGATCGAGATGACATTCCCATCCGCGGCCACGCCCGAAACGCATCCCAAGGCGCGCATCGACCCTTTGGGGCACGCGCCATAGAGCGCCACCGAACCGGCGAAATCCGTCCGGCTCAGGCACACGACCAGTCGTCCGGGCGCATTGGCCTCGAACTGAAACCACACATCCGCGTTGAATTCGCCGCACGGCTCTTCAAGACCCGATGCCGTGGCGTGAAGATTGTGAAACGGCTGCCGGCCTGCCTGAAGCGGCAGTGCGCCGTCGCATGAGTCGTTTGCCGCGGGAGGGCACGCTCCCGAGAGTTGCTGGATGGAGGCCGATCCACGTCCCTGGCACGTATCACAGTCCTGATCGTCCCCCGGCGCGGTTGCGACCACCAGTCCATCGAGAATCGTCACGGCGTTCCCGAACTTCGCCTCCTCAGAGGCATTGGTCTGGCGTAGCGAGGATGCCAGCGCCCAACTGCCGGATTCGTCGCGCTGGAACACATACGCGCGTCCGACTTCGTCGAAGCCTTCTTCGGCCAGCGGATAGCCGACGACGATCGTGTCGCCCTCCGCACAAATGTCCGTCGGGTAGCCCGTGTACCAGTAGCTCTGCCCGGTGAAGAGAGACTGCTTGAAGGCCCATTCATTGCCGTCGTGCTCGTGGACAATTGCATAAGAACCCAGTGTCGAAGTCAGGACATTGCCGCTGATTGACATTCGTTTTCCGAACTCGCCCCAACTTGTCGCACTTCCGGGCTCGATCGTCTGGATCGCATGCCACTGATCCGCGGCGCGCTCGAAAACATAGACCATCCCCGTCCTTGCGTGAGCGCCGTCCGTCGCTGGCGCTCCGACGAAAATCTGATTGTCGTGGAGGATGACCGAAGCGCCAAACTCGGCGGCGCTCGCGCCGTCCGGTGCGACGAGCCGCTGGGAAGGCGTCATGTCGGTCCAGCCGCCTGCTGGCCTGTGATACACCAACGCTGCCCCGTAGTGATGCGGCGAAGCTCTGTCCCGGTATGCGCCGACGACGACGACCTCGCCATCTGTGGCTATCGCGTCTCCAAAGCCATTGCTCGCGCGACCGAAATCCGACCGAAGTGTGGCCACTCGATTCCACAAGCTGCCATCCCACTCATAGACGAACGCGAATCCCTTGTGCGGCCCATAGAAGTCGCCCCCGGCGCCGACCACGAGCGTTGTGCCGTGCAGCGCCAGCGACCTGCCGAAACCAATCGGTCCAAGTCCAGCCGGTGGATCGAGTCGCTGCACTTCGCGCATGTCCCGCCAGCCACCGGGCACGACGCGATAGAGATACACGGCTCCCGCATTGTCGTTGTCGTGGTACGTGTGAGCGACCGACGAAACGGCGATCCACTCGCCGTCGGCGGCGACGTCGTATCCCAATCGGAGCGATAACTGTTCACCCGACGCCGTCAGCTTCGCCACCTCGCACTGGCCGCGCGCCGCGGCGGCGCAGATCGAAACGCTCACAACCGCGGCGAGTGCGCACAGCGCCGCCGTCCGTCGGTTTCGCTTGGGATTCCGTCCCATCTTCAGCCTCCTCCCCCGTCGTCGATCAGCCCCTGCATGCCCCTGGCCGCCGCGGCATTGTACGTCTTCGTTGGGCACTCACGACTTCACGACCGCGCGACTGTGCGTCAGGTCGATCGCCCCGACGCGCCCCTGCACGCACTGCCCTCACCCCTAACCCCTCTCCCACCCCCCCGTTCGGGAGAGGGGAACAAGAGCCGCGCCTCCAAGTCCCCGCTTCACCCGCGCCTACTTCCCCGCGCCGCCGCACGGCCCGTATGCGGTCAACACGGCCGTGACGTCGGCGATGGAAACCAGTCCGTCGCCGCCCGCGGGGGCGAAGTCTTCGGCGCAGATGCCGCACGTGCTGCCGTAGCGGGTGATGACCGAGACGACGTCGGCGATGGACACCTGGCCGTCCCCCCCCTCGGGCGAAACGTCGGCGGGACAATCGGGCGCGCGGTGAAGCTGGACGCCGTTGAGGGCTGCGCCTTCCGAGGGCGTACCGCCGGGCACGAGCCCGCTGTGCGCGCGCAGCCGCTGATTCTCGCTGACGATCGCGACGTGTCGCGAATAGGTGACGAGCACTTCGTGCCCGCCCGGCCAGACGCCGCCGACCTGGTAGTAAGGATTGCCGGGTTCTTCATCGCAATCGGTATAGCTCATCACGCCGGGCTTGTTGGGCATGCGCGCATACAGCAGCATGGTGTACGTGCCGGGTTCGAGCCCGTCGAAGAAGAGGCACGATTCGACGGCGTTGTAGGTGATGAGGTGATCGTCCATGAGCCGTTCGTCGTCGCCGCTCGTCGCCGGATCGACGCCGAGCAGCGTCTGCGTCCCGCCGATCTGCAGGAGCCGCACGGGCGTGACGTTGCCCGCGCGGTCGATGAGGTCGAAGGTGGTGGTGGTGTGGAAGGCGGGGATGCTGTTCCAGTAGCCGGGCAGTCCCGCTGCGGCGTAGGTGGATGACGGCTGATGCGCGGCGGGATCCTTGGGATCGACGGGGCCGAAGTCGATGTTGATCGACTGCGCGCTGGCGGCGGGCGCCAAACTCAACGCGGTCGTCACGAGAAGCGCAGCGAAGAGAAAGGTCCGCGTCGAAGAAGCGTGTCCGCGAGACGGTCGAGCGAGCATGAGATGTCCTCCAAAGGCGTTGGCGAGGGATCAATCGACGACGATGAGCGCCTGGCCGATCGGGACAACGATCGGCGAAGCGACGAAACCGCCCCGCCCGGCGGCGAAGAACCGCAGCCAAGTGGCCGCTCGGGGGATTGTAATCCACCGCCGCCCCCGCGCGAAGGGAAAAACGGGAGGAATCCCAGCGATCGTTGCAGCTTCCGACCGGCGGCACGCAACGCCGTGAACTCGGTCCAGGGTGCCACACTTTGCGTCCCGGCTTTGCGGGACCAAAGTGTGGACTGTCTTGCCCGCCCGCTGAGTCGAACCACCCTCTGCCTTGAGTGACAGAGTGTGGCACCCAGTCTTGGGCCTCAGTTCACGGCGTTGGGCGGCACGGCGTCCCGCACGTGATCGCGACTTCGGCCTCAACGATGGAGGGGCCGAAGACACGATTGTCAATGGCAAGAGCGTCGTTTGCCCCAGCCGGCATCAGGCGCGCCGCTCGATCATTCACGGACACGGACCAAACGCCGTGATCACGGCGAGCACGTCCGCAATCGAAACCAAATCATCACCTCCCGGGGGAGCGATGTCCGCGACACAGCCGCCTTCGCAGGTCTGACCGAAGTCGTTGATGATCGCCAGGATGTCGGACAGATCGACTTGGCCGTCGCCATCGGCTGGTGCAATGTCGGCAACGCAAGGGAGCGGGCAATGCGCGGGCGCACAAATCAAATCGTCGCCCTGATCCATTCCGCCGAGGTCGGCGCACTCCTGCTGCGATGCCAGGTCGATGCAGGCGCCATCATGAAAACAGCAGGCCTGGAATGGCCAATCGCATGTGTTGTACAAGAAGAACGCGGTGCTGCCACCCACCACCACATCGGGTCCGCCGCGTCCGTCCAATTGAGTGACTGCAAGTGCTCCGCCATTGCCTCCGAAGTAACCATACATTGCCCGCCGTTCAAAGAACGACGCACCACCATCGTTTAGTAACACATCTAGATGGCGCCCGCCAGTTGTATTCACCACCAGAATGTCGTTGCCATTTACGCCGTCCATGTCATGAACGATCGCCGCAGCAGGAAACTGACCGACGGGAATTGAAACGGTTTGAGCGAAGTCCGCATTCCCGGGATTGAATAAGACAGATACGTCGTGTCCCGCTTGGTTCGTAACGACAAGATCAACGGCACCGACACTATCCAGATCGCCGGCCACCATATGCCACGGCCCATCACCGGCATCCAGAGTTCTCGGCGCAGCAAAGGTATCGTTTCCTACGTTGAGAATCATTGTGACGTCATCGGAGAGGTGATTGGCGGTAGCCAGGTCGTCAAAGCCGTCTAGATTAAAGTCGGCAACAACGACTGCTGCTGGTCGATATCCGACGAGCAACACACTTGCAAGCTCAAACTCGCCACCGCCGAGATTGCGGTAGA
>CAZLDF010000449.1:0-9081 GCA_964558095.1 uncultured Isosphaeraceae bacterium
TGCGCGCCCGGCGTGACGCGATAGATCTCGATGATCGTCGCATCGGGCGTCGGCGAGCCAAGCTGCGCGGTGACGGTCTCAACCGATGGCGGCGCGCCGGTCTGCGTGGCGATGAATCGGCCGTCGGGACTGACCAGCGGCAGCGAATAATTGTCGTACGGCACGCTGCCCAGCGGCGCGAGCGCCGCCTGCACGCTGACGGTCTTCAGCGGCACATCGATCTTCTGGATATCGCCGGGCTCGATGGCGACGTGCGTCGGCGGGCCGACGGGCTCGGCGCGGATCGGCATACCGGAGCGCGTGCGCACCGGTTCCTGCGAGTCTTGTGTCGCGCAACCAAGGATGCTGCATGCCAGCGCGCACAGAATCGTCAGTCCAATGGCCGGTGAGACGAAGCGCACCTTGCGGCGTCGAAACCGTTGCCGTTCCTTATCGATTCTTCGGCCATTGAGGCCGAAGAATCGATAACAGGCGGGACGCCTGTGCCACTGATTGAGAATCGTCGAGCTCAATTGTTCTGTTGCGGTTGATCGACCATGTCCTCGACATCGACGGGGCCTTCGACCGACTTGCCGGGCGGAAGCTGATCCGCGGGAATGATCCGCTTGCGAATCTTCTCCATGGTGTCCGCGTCGAGCTTGACGTCGCCAAGTTGGCCCGTCATCACCTTGAGCTGCTCGACATACGGCTCGTTGTGCTTGTAGTTCTCCGACGGGTTGTCGATGACGTGCGGCGTGAGGAAGACGAGCAGCTCGGAGGTCGTCGTCGAGTTGTCCTTGGACTTGAACAGCTCGCCAAGCAGCGGGATGTCGCCGAGCAGCGGAATCTTGCGCGTGATCTTGGATTCGCGTTGGCTGAGGATGCCGCCGATGACGATCGTCTGGCCGTCCTTGAGAATGACCTGCGTGGTGGTTTCGGTCTTGTCGAGCACGGCCGACCCGAAGACCTGCACGCCGGGCACGACGCTGGAGAGTTCCAAATTCACATCGAGATCGACGTCGCGCTCGACGGTGATGCGCGGGCGGACGTTGAGCACGACGCCGACGTCTTTGTAATCGAGCGTGACCTGCAAGTTGCCGCCGGTGGTCGTGGTGCTGCCGGTCTGGAAGGGCAGGTTCTGGCCGTCGAAGAAGCGGGCTTCCTGATTGTCGGCCGTGAACACGCGCGGCTCCTGGAGAATGCGCACGTTGGTGATCTGCGCCAGGGCTTGCAGGACGATGTTGGCGCTGAAGTCGAAGTTGAGCACCGACGTGTCGAAGATGCTGAAGACGTTGTCGGCTTCGTTGGTGGAATCGAGCGTCGCGCCGATCGAGGCGTCGGGATTGGACAGCGCGATATTGCCCGCGCTGAAACGCACGCCGTATTGCAGGTCGTCGGTGAGATCGACCTCGGCGATGATGGCTTCGATCATCACCTGGCGGCCGGGACGGTCGAAGGTCTTGATGAGCTCGATGACGGCGTAGCGTTCGGCGGGCGGGGCGATGACGGCGAGCGCGTTCTCGCGGACGATTGGCACGACGCGCACCTTGCCGATGAGGCTGGTGGGCTCGGACTGGCCCTCGTCCTGGTTGCGCTGCCAGGGGAACGTCATCTGGCCGCCGGCGGCGCCGCCGCCGGTCGAGGGCGCCTGGTTGGCGGCGCCGGTGTCGTCGCCGATGCCCGCGCCGGTCAGGCCCTGGTCGGGGCGCTGGATCGAAACGCTGGCGCCGGACGGCGCGAGCAAGGCGTTGAGTTCTTCCGCAAGCTGAATGGCGTTGGCGTGCTTGAGTTCGACCTTGACGGGCATGCCGACGTCAGAAGGCTGATCGAGCTTGACGATGAGGTCGTCGAGGAAGTCCAGGGCGTCTTCGGTCTTGCTGAGGACGACGAGCGCGTTCTTGTCGGCGAATGCGTCGATGCTGTAGATGCCGCCGACGATTTGGGCGACGCTGCTCTGCTGGCCTCCGCCGGGCGCCTGCGCGCCGCCGGCTCGCCGTGCGCCGCCGCCGCCCGCTCCCCCGCCGCTGCCGTTGAGCAGTTCCTGAAGGATGTCGCGCATCTTCAGCGGATCGGTGTGCTCGAGCAGATAGACGCGCGAAGTGCCCGTCGATCGCGGCAAGTCCCAGTCTTCGAAGATCAGCCGCGAAATCTGCTCCATCTTCTTGGGATCGCTCTGCACCGTCACGCTGTTCATGGGCACGTTGACGGTGACCTTGAGTTCGATTTCCGGCCCGATGGTGGGCACGCCCGTGGGCTGCTGGCCTGGCTGCTGCGGCCGCCCGGCTCGCGGCTGGTTCCGCGTTGGCTGCGGGCGCGCGCGCTGGCCGCCGTCGCCCGAACTCTCAAACAGTTCGAAAATGTTGTCCGCGACGGCTTGCGCGTCGGCATAGGCGAGATTGAACGTGCGCATGACGGGCAACACATGAATGTGATCGACCTCGTCGATGATGTGCTGCATCTGCTGCGCCAGGCCCATGTCGCCGTGCAGCAGAATCTTGTTCGAGTTCAAGTCGACGGAGAGCGTGGCGTTGTCGGTGACGTAATCCTGGAGGATTTCGTGGACGGTTTCGGCATCCACCTTCTTGATCTGGAAGACCTTGATGACGTTGACGCCGGTATCGACGCGATCGGTGACGCGCTCATCCGGGCCGAGCAATTCCGTGCGGCCGTGTCGCGACATGTTCTCGATCATGTCGATGATGATGACTTCTTCCTTCTCGACGACGCCAATGCTGTTAAGCTTGAACGCTTCAAAGAGCATGTCGAGTGCCTTGGCGCGGTCGATCAGCGTGTCGTTGATGAGCGTCACCCTCTTGTTTTTGAGGATCGTCGGTTGAATAGGCATGACGATCTTGCCAGTTGTCTCGACGATGAAAGGAATCGTGTCCTGCACGCTGACATCGTCGAAGGCGAGGATGACTGGCCCGCCCAGTGCGGCGCGGCGGCCGCTGATCGTGGTCGTCGGCGTCGTCGTTACGGCGGTTGCGGCAGCGGCGCGGCTGGCGACCTGGAGCGATTCCTGTCCGCGGCCGACCGGCGGCTGCGCCGCTGCGCCGCCGCCGCTCGGTTGCTGTGACTTGGCCGGCTGCGCCTGCGGCGTGGCCGTCTGAGGCAGCGGGCGGCCTTCCTGCGCCAGCGCCGGCAGCCCGAGCATCGCCACCACGATCGCGGCGGAAACCGACATACTGTTGACGAAGATGGATCGCTTGCCGTTCACGGTTTCATTCCTCACGTCTTGCCTGCCGCCCGCCTGGGCGATGTGCTGTTCAGGGTGACCCGGTTTCAGTGTGCGCCGGATCGCCGTACTTGCCAGCGCCGTTTCATACGTTGCGCTCGGGCACCTCCGCGTCGTCGTCAGGGTCTTCCCCGCCGCTCTCGCCTTCCTCGTCTTCCCCACCGTCATCTTCGGAATCGTCTTCGACTTCGTCACCCGACGATTCATCCGGGTCATCCGATAAGTCGCCGGAGTCCGCTTCGCCCACGCCGTTGGTCGCGGGGGGGGCGGCGGCCTTGCTTGCATCGACGATGCCGGGCTGCGGTTTGTTCTGCGTCAGGGGCTTGTCGCTGAGGCCCTTATGATCGCCGTCGAAGTTCATCCCGTCGATCATGCTGATCGTGTAGAGGCCGCGCTCGTGCCCGGGCTTGGTCCATGCGAGCTTGACGCTCCGCGGCGCGTTGACTTCGAGCACCTCGACGCCTTCCTGCGGCGGCTCGCCGATGCGCAGCGTGAAATAGCCTGTCAGCCCGCTGCCGGTTCTGAATTGAATGGCGTCCTGCCCGACGGGAAAGAGGTATTCCGGCCCGCCGTAAGTCGCTGGCGCCTTCGGGATTGGCGGCGGGCCGGTGTCCTTGGGTTCCTGCGGCACAGTCGGCGCCGTTCGATCGCGTGCTGGCGGCGGAGGTGGAGGCGGCAGCTTCGGCTTGACGAACAGCGAGCGCCCGTTGATGCGATCCATATAGAGCTTCTGGTCCTCTTCGTGCCGCGCCAGCAGCGTTTTCAAACCCTGTTGCGGGTCGCTTTCGCCCGCCGAGGCGAAGACCGAACCCAGCAGCGTCGGCAGCGACAGGAACAGGAAGCCGGCGATAAGGATCGCCGCCAGGAGACTGGTGAGCATCGGAGCGCTGAGTGTGAGTCGTCGTTCCATGATCAGATTACCCCGGTCACCTGTCTCGCCGCGACTTGGGTTCCGTGACCCAGGCTTCCACCGCCATGATGACGTTGAGCTTGTCGCCGTTCTTCTGCAGCGTCAGCGTGCTGATGTTCTCGATCGCGGGATCGGTTTCGAGCCGCTGCACGATTTCCACCGTGTGGTCCTGCGAGGCGGAAAAGCGAATGTCGGCCTCGACGCGGCTGACGCGCTGCTGGCTCGATGCGATCCCCGACAGCGCATCGCGCCCGAGCTGCGAGCCGGGCCGAATGGAAACGCTGTCATCGCTCACGCGATATTTCGAATCGTGCAGGATGCCGTTGACCGCGGCCAGCAGCAACTCCTGCCCCTCGGCCTTTTCGCTGGGCAGCGTCACGTGCCCCACGCCACTGACGACGTCGGCGATTTCGCGCGAACGAAAATCGAGCGAGCCGGCGGCCTTGACGCGCTGGATGTCGCGCTCGTATCGGTCGGCCGAGGACGCCCATTCGCTCGAAATCGGATCGACGACCTCCGACCAGATGACGAACAGCACGAGAAAGATCAGCGCGTAGGCGACCCACTGCGTGACGCGCGACTGGCTTTCAAGCCGATCCCAGAGTTGGTTGATTCGATGGATCATGCGTGGATTGTCATCCGCCCTGCTTGAGCGCCGAGAGGCGCTGCAGAAGGAGCCGGTTCTCGTTCTTCAGTCGTTCGCTTTGTTCGTCGGTCAGCGTAGCGTGCAGCCGCGCGTTGGAGATGTTGGTCAGGGCGCTGAGGGCCTGTTCGCGCGTCATGGCGTTGATCTGCGCTTCGGTCAGCGCGTCGGGGATGGTCGCTGACGGCGCGGTGAGCGAGCCTTCGCTGCGTCTGTCCTGATCGCTGAACGCTCTCGGCTCCTCGCCGCTGCCGCCCTGGCTTCCGAAACTGCGGTTGGGCATGGGACGGGTCGAACCGGGGGAAGACCGCGGCGGCGTGGAGCGCGACAGCGGCGACGATGCGCCGTCGGACGACGCGACGATCTCGCCGGGGGAAGTTCCGCCGTCGGCGCCGGCATCGGTCGATTCGATCTCGTCAGCGCCGGCGACGCGCATCGGCACTTCGTCTCGCGCCGAATCGCCCGCCGCCGAACCCGCTGCAACCGATGTCGCGGCTGCACCCTTCGCGGCATCTCCCGCGGCGGCGAGCTTCTCCTCGACGGTCTTGCCCTGCATGCGCTCCAGGTGCGTCAACAGCGCGAAATCCAGCTTCGGGCTGAGGCGGCGGTAGTCGAACCGATGGAACGGCCGGCTGACGGTCGCCGTCAGGTCGAAACTGTAGCGGCCGGAAAAGTCGGGCTTTTCGATCGTGACCTTCACGTCCTTGAACACGCCGCTCTCGTGCAGGTTCTTCTGCATGCCCGCGACGACGTCCGGCGCGCTGATGTTCTCCTTCGCGTTGCTCAGGGCTTTGCCCATGATCGAGAAGCCGCGATCGGACGAACTGATGCGAATGTGCTCGACCTCGATGTCCAGCGGCGTGTTGCACGCGATGTCGGAAAGCACCTTGGTGACCGACCAGCCGCGGTCTTTCAATTCCATGTACATCTCGCGCTGGTCTTCCAGGCGATCGACCAGCCGGACGTCCTGTTCGATGTCGGGGTACCGCATCGACAGGACCGCCACCCGCAGGCCATGAACGAACAGCGGTCCGAAGACAAGCACGATCGCGCAGGCGAACGCGGCGGCGATCGCCACGCGCCGGTTCGACAGCCGCTCGACCACTTCGCGCACGCGCGAGGGCGAAGCGATCGGGACGCTGGGCAGCAGCATTGCCAGCGGCGCCAGCGGGCCGGCGAGCGCGAGCAGCGCGCCCGCGGCAATGCCGAAGCGCGCCCACCATTCGTCATCTGGCGTCACGCCTGTCAATCGCTCCGCCGCGGCATCGCGAATCTCAGCCGGCAGCAACAGCACGCGCTGATCGCCCGCCGCGGCGACCGCTGCCTGCGCCTGCTGCACGATCGATTCGATGAACGGTCCAGTGTGGCCGACGTTGAGCGCGGTTTCAGCGAGTGTTCGGCGAACGGCGTCGGCGCGCTGCGCCGCGTCGGACAGATCGGCGTTGAGCGCCCGCAGGACCATGCCGTTGGCGTGCGCCAGAGCGATGGCGAGCGCGTTCGCCGCGGGGTCGAGCCAGATCAGCGGCTGCGCGGGGCGCTGGCCGTTGGTCAGCGCCGCCAGGGCCGCGATATCGGCGGTGCAGGTGACCGGCCGGTTGAAATCTGGAATTTCGATGCTGCGCGACTGCGGCCAGGCGATGACGAGCCCGCTGCGCGTGGTTTCGCCCGCCGCGGCCGGAAGAACCGCCATCGCCTGCCGATGCGGCGGCGCGATGCCCAGCAGGTGCGCCTCGGCCTGCAGCCGCAGCGCTTCGTCCATCTGCTCCGCGCTGGCCGCGGGAAGCGTGACCGTTCGGCAGATGATCGATGACGCCGGCAGGACGCACAGAACCCGCCCCACCTGCCGATCGTCAAGCCACCGGTTCATCGCCGGATCGGACCCGCCGGTGAACGCCCGCGTGTCGAGCACGCGAACGAACCCCTCGGCGATCGAGGCGATCAGGCCGAACCACTGCCCGCCATGCCGATGAAGCACAGCGATGGTGCTGGGAACGCCGTTGGGTTGGACGGGGCTGTTGCTCACTGTTCTCGGTACTCAAGAATGGTCACTGGCAGCGTAGAACGATCGACCACCGCGACGATTTCAACTTCCAGCCCGGAAGCCGACGATCGGCCACGCGAAGTGATCGTGAAGACGCTGCTTCTGACGTCGAAGAGTCCGAGAAGCTGCCGCAGCTTGTCCTCAGGGATGTTTGGAATGTCCCGCAGCTCGAGAAGGCTCAGCACGCCCTCGGCCCGGTTATTCCGGTAATACAGAAGCTCATCGACGATCACCGGGTCTTCATCGACGAAAATCTCGCGAAGCAGGTCTTCAGACACGGTGTTGAGGTTCATCTTCCCGGGCAGGCGCGGCGTGGCGGCGGTCGTGGTGGTTTCCGCGAGCACCAACGCCAACTGCTCGTCGCTGAGATCCAGCGCCGGCTGGTTGCCCCCGCCCGATGGCTCGGCGGCGACAATCAGGTCGTTGAGGCTGAAGTTCGGATTGCTCGCCAGACTGATCAGCAGGTCCGCCTGATTCGCCGCCAGGCCGCAGCGTTCCTGCAAGTCTTCGCTCGGCGTCTCGCGAAGCAGCAAGCGCGGCAGGCCGGAATCGGTCGGCGTGAGCAGCGTCGAGTGCACCGTCAGCCAGCCCGCCCAGCCGGGATCGAGAATGCCGTCGGGCTCGTCGTCGGGCAGCGATCGCAGGTCGTCGTTCTCGTTGGGGTCGAGGCGGTTGTTGAAGTTCCAGTCCTCGCCGCGGAGGTATTCGGGCCAGACGCCGGCGACGAGTTCGAGTTCGGCGACGCTGTGCAGCGGGCCGTTGCGCGGCTCGTACGGCGCGGGCTGGCTGAGATAGTAATCGCGCTCCACGCCCATGTCGCTGATGTCGTCGTCTTCGTCCGTCCAGTCGGTGATCGCATCGAGCACGTCAAGCGTCATTTCCTCGAGCTTGCCCAGGTACGGCCGCGCGGTGACGTTGTTGATGTTGAGCTTGGCGTGCTCGTCCATCGGGCCTTTCCACTCGCGGCCGTCCTTGTTGTGGCTGATCGTGTAGATCGCGCCGGGAAACTCGCCGGTCCATGCGGCTTCCATTTCGCGCGTCATTGCGAAGGCGTCGTGCAAGACCGGGCGCTCGTTGTAATAGGCCATGATCGCGATTATTTGTTCCATGCCGCCGCGCGCCGCCCAGCGCGCCTGCACGCGCTGCACGGCTTCGCGACCGTGCGACGCCTGGCGATAGGCGAAAAGCTGCACCGCGCCGCCGATGACCGCGGCGACCGCGATCGCCCACAGCACCGCGACGATCACCGAGCCGCGCGGCGAGCGGACATTGCGGCGATCGTGATTGGAAAGAGCGAGCTTCATTCGGGCGGCCTCCCATCGAGACCGCTGGAATCACCGGGTTTGTCGCCTCCCCCAGCGCCTCCCCCCCCACCGCCGGGCCCGCCGCCCCCGCCACCGGGGCGCGGCCCACCGCCGCCGCCGGGTCGCGGTCCGCCGCCCGGTCGGCCGCCGGGGCCACCGCCGCCGCCGGGCGTGATGATCTGCCCGTCGGGTCCGATGATGACCTGTCCGCCGCCGAGGCCTTCGAGTTCCTCCGGCGTGGGCTGCTGCTCTTCGCCTTCTTCGTCCTCATCCTCGTCAGCGAGCAGTTCGAGCCCCAGCGGCGGCGCGATGCGATCGAGCGCGATCACCGTGCGCAGCGTCGCGAAGGGGCCGTTCATCGGGTCTTCGTGATCGCGTGCGCCGGTCGTGATGATCGTGATGCGCACCGCCAGCGGAACGCCGTCCTCGTCGGAGTCCCATTCGTCGAACCACTGCAGGCCGTCGTAGGACTCGACGTGGAAGCCGACGACGCCCTCGACCAGCGGCGTGGCGATGCCCCCCCCTTCGGGATACTCGTCCGGGAACGCGTCGCGGCGCTGCCACAGAATCGGGCCGATCTCGCTTTCTTCGATCCGGTACTGCGTTTCGTATTCCTGGCCTTCGCCGGTGAACGCGAGATCGCGGATCGTGCGGACGCGATTGTTGAACACGAGCATTTCGTCGCGCGGCATATCGTTCTCGCGCGACCAGCCGCTGTACACGAGCAGGCGCGTGTAGAAAAGGTCCTGCTGGCGGATGATGCTGATGACGTCGCGGCGGACCTGGTTGAGCGCGGTGTCGGCGCGCAGGTGCGCGACATAGCGCTGCCGCGCGGTGTCCTTGGCTCGCCCCAGGTTCGCCAGGCTCATCGAAATGCTGCCGAGCACGAACGCGATGATGATGCCCGCGACGAGCAGCTCGACGATCGTGAAGCCGGTGCGGTGGCACAGGCGTCCCGCCTGTGATCGC
>CAZLDF010000450.1:0-5185 GCA_964558095.1 uncultured Isosphaeraceae bacterium
GCCGTGCATCACGGGCTTGAGGCTTGCGAGGGTTGTGCGCGCCGGCTGCTGATGGATGATGCGCGACTCGTCATCGGGCGCCGGGTAGCCCAGGTTGATGCGCATGAGGAACCGGTCGAGCTGGTTCTCCGGCAAGAAGTAGGTGCCTTCGAATTCGTAGGGATTCTGCGTCGCCACGACCATGAACGGCGGGGCGAGTTCATAGACGCGCCCTTCCACGCTCACCGTCGCCTCCGCCATCGCTTCCAGCAGCGACGACTGCGTGCGCGGCGTGGTGCGGTTGATTTCGTCGGCGAGGATGATGTTGTGGAAGATCGGGCCTTTCTGGAAATGGAAGGCGTGCTCTTCGCGGTTGTAGATCGTCACGCCGATGACGTCGGTGGGCAGCAGGTCGGGCGTGCACTGGATGCGCGCGAAGGAGCAGTCGAGACTGCGGGCGAGAGCGTTGGCGAGCACTGTCTTGCCCACGCCCGGCACGTCCTCGATCAGCACGTGTCCCCGCGCCAGCAGGCAGACGATGATGCGGTCCACCGCGACGGCGTTGCCCATATACACGCTGGTGATGTTGTCGCGAAGGCGCTGGATGGCGTCGTGGGAGTTCATGAGCGGGGGGCTGTCCGATCGATCGATTGCAGATTTGAGCCGCGCCGTCGCCGATCCCGCCAAGGTGTCTGTCATCGCGGGCGGACTTTGAGTATAACAGTGTTCTGCGGATGTTCGAGCGACCCGCCCGAGGGTTCGCGGGAGCGAACGCCGCGTTGGAGCGCTGTTGGCCGGCACATCCATACCGTCGCAATATGTGAACACAGTTGTCGTAGGCAACGTGAAGTGCCGTCGTTGCGGCTACAACCTGCGCGGGCTCATCGCCTCGGGCAAGTGTCCGGAGTGCTCGACGCCGGTGTGGAACTCGGTGCAGGCGACGGTCGATCAGGAATTGCTGCGCATGCCCAGTCTCGGCAACGCGCGATTGGTCGGCGACGGGCTGTTCCTGTTCACGAGCAGCATGTTTCTTTCCGTCCTGCTCTTCGCGGCGCAACTGCTCGCGCGGCGGCTGAGCGCATGGGATTCGACGAGTCTGCGGCAACTGGCGCAGTGGATTCCGCAGCGCGCGTGGGCGTGGCAGCTTGCGCTGGGGCTGGCGGCGTCGGTGGGTGTGTTTCTCATCAGGCCGCGGAGTGCGGCGGCGGAGCGATCGGCTGCCGCCGCGAGCGCGATCGCGTGGCGCGACATTCGCCTGATCGTCGCCGGCATGGCGTGCTGGTGGGGCGCGATCCTGTGGACGGAGCTTTCGCAGCAAGGCGCCGCGAGCGCGTGGAGGCAGCTCGCGCACTCCTACGCGCCGCTGGCGAACATGGCGGGCGCGGCGCTGATGTTGTGGGGGATGCGCGGCGTGTTCGCCGACGTCGGTCAGCGCAGCCGCGCCTATCGAACCAGCGAATCCGGCAGACAGAGCATGGGCGCGATGCTGGCGACGCTGGCGGCGATGCTGGTCGGGCGCGCGCTGCAGGTGCTCGGCGAATCCGTGCAGCCCGCCGCCTCCACTGGTTGGCTCGAACTCGTGGCTCGAACCGGCGCGACGCTTCTCTGGATCGGCGGCCTGATGCTCATCATTGGACTGGGCTATCTCGTCATGAACGCGTGGTGGGTTCGCAAAGCGCTCTACCGGCCGAGCCCATGGTACGGCCAGCTTCTGATGCCCCCGCTACCCCAGCAGACGATCCTCGGCGATGACGAGACTTCGTTCGACGTGCAGGTCAAACCGGCGGTGCAGGCCCAGGCCGAGGAGGCTCCCTCCGCCGAGCCCCGGACCGGGCCGCCGCCGAAGCCGTGAATGTCGTCGCGGCTGCCAGCTTGGCAGCAAGGAGCCTGTGCCGGTTGGGTGATGTCACTGCCGGCGAGGGCTTCACCACGCCGGCAACCGTCGTAAGTGGCCGAAAAACAGTGCTTTACGTCATGCGCGGGCCTGATGGGTTGATGGCGCGGGCTTTGAAGGTGCACCGATGCGGCGCGCTTCGTGCGGCGGGTGGATGTTTCCCGCGCTTCAATAATGAAGCACGAGCTCGGACCGCGCCTTTCCATGACTCATCGCACCGCCGTTTGCCGCGGTGTACCAGCCGACTGATTCGACGCTAAGGAGACAACGCACATGGCCGCAAAAGAACTGGCCTTCGATCGAGATGCTCAGCGGGCCCTGCTCACGGGCGTGGAGAAGCTCGCCTCCGCTGTGAAGTCCACGCTTGGCCCCCGCGGCCGCAACGCCGTGCTAGACAAATCCTGGGGCGGACCCACCGTCACCAAGGACGGCGTGACCGTGGCTGAGGAAATCGAGCTTCGCGACAGGGTCCAGAACATGGGCGCGCAGCTCGTCAAGGAGGCGGCCTCGAAGACATCCGAAGCGGCGGGCGACGGAACGACCACCGCGACGGTGCTCGCCGAGGCTCTTTTCAAGAGCGGGCTGAAGTATCTGGCAAGCGGGGTTGATGCGAACGCGCTGGTGCGCGGCATGCACGTCGCCGTCGGCGCCGCGGTCGATTCCATCCAGGCGCTCTCCAAGCCCGTCGCGAACAAGCGCGAGACGATCGAAGCGGTCGCGACCATTTCCGCCAACAACGACGCCACGATCGGCAAGATCATGGCGGACGCGTTCGACAAGGTCGGCAAGGACGGCGTGATCACGGTCGAAGAAGGCAAGGGCCTCGAAACGTTCGTCGACGTCGTCGAAGGCATGCAGTTCGATCGCGGCTACCTGAGCCCGAACTTCATCACCGACGCCGACGACATGAAGGTGGTGCTCGACAAGCCGCTTGTGCTCATTCACGAAGAGAAGATCGAATCGGTGCAGAAGCTCGTGCCGCTGCTCGAGAAGGTGATGACGGCGAAGAAGCCGCTGCTGATCATCGCCGAGGACGTCACGGGCGAAGCACTAAGCACGCTGGTCATCAACAAGCTTCGCGGCGTGCTGCAGGTGGCGGCGGTGAAGGCGCCGGGCTACGGCGACCGCCGCAAGGCCATGCTCGATGACATCGCGGTGCTCACCGGCGCCGAGCCGATCATGAAGGACCTGGGCATCGAGCTCGATCAGATTTCGCTCAAGCAGCTTGGCACGGCGAAGAAGATCGAGATTTCATCGGACAACACCGTCATCATCGAAGGCGCCGGCTCGACGAAGAGCATTCAGGACCGCATCGCGCAGATTCGCGCCGAGATCGAGCGCACCGATTCGGATTACGATCGCGAGAAGCTGCAGGAGCGCCTGGCGAAGCTCGCGGGGGGCGTGGCGCAGATCAACGTCGGCGCGGGCAGCGAAGCCGAGATGAAAGAGAAGAAAGCGCGCGTCGAAGACGCGCTGCACGCCACGCGGGCTGCGGTCGATGAAGGCATCGTCCCCGGCGGCGGCGTCAGCTTCATCCGCGCGATTGATGCGGTCGAGAAAACGCGAAGCAAACTCCGCGGCGACGAGAAACACGGCGTGGACGTCGTCAAGGAAGCCCTTGAAGTCCCCGCCCGCGCCATCGCAGACAACGCAGGCGAAAAGGGCACCGTCATCGTCGCGAAAATCAAGGAGAACAGCGGTGCCTTCGGCTTCAACGCCCTGACGCTCGAATACGGCGACATGCTCAAGGACGGCGTGATCACGCCCGCGAAAGTCGATCGCACGGCCCTGCAGAACGCGGCGTCCGTCGCGGGCCTGCTGCTGACGACCGATTGCATCGTCACCGAGAAGCCCAAGGATGAAGGCGCCGACGAGCACGCCCACCATGACCACGGCGGCATGGGCGGTGGCATGGGCGGCATGGGGGGGGGCATGCCCGGCATGGGCGGGATGGGATTCTGAGCCACGGCGATGACGAAGATGACGAACCGATCGACCTATCCTGACCCTATGAAGAACCGATCAATGGGCACTTTCTACGTTGACTGTACGATCGAAAATGTCTCCGATCCGAAGCGATCGGAGTCGGTCGGTAAGGTCCTCGTTGACACGGGTAGCGAGTACACGTGGGTGCCATCGGAAGTGCTTCATCGCTTAGGCATTCCTCGCCAGAAGGACGTCACCTTCGTCATGGCGAACGGGAAACACGTGACACGGGACGTGGGCTTCGCGGTGGTGCGAGCTGGATCGTTCTTCACGGTTGATGAGGTTGTCTTCGGCAAAGAAGGCGACCCCTCGCTTCTGGGAGCGCGAAGCCTGGAAGGGTTCAACGCTCGCGTTGACTCGCACGCGAAGAAGCTTGTCGCCGCGGGTCCGGTCCTCGCGGCATGCGCGGAGGCGAAGCGGTGAAGTTCCGCGTGGTCATCGAACAGGACGAAGACGGCAAGTTCATTGCGTCGTGCCCAACGCTGCCGGGGTGCGTCAGCGATGGAAACACGCGATCTGAGGCAATTGTCAATATCAAGGATGCCATGGAAGGGTATCTGACCAGTTTGGCCAAGAGCGGCGATCCCATCCCAGCACCTGTAAGTGAAGAGATCGTGGACGTGAATGTGGGACATATTGAGGAAGCGGCGTAAATGCCTCCGGTGCCTCTCATTGCCACACGTGATGCGATCAAGGCGTTCGAGAAACTCGGTTATGAAACGAATCATCAGACCGGTAGCCACATCATCATGCGACGACGCCAGCCGCCGCACGTTCACTTGTCGATCCCGAATCGACGCGAGCTGCCCCGCGGCACGCTTCGCAGTCTGATTCGCGCCGCCGGAATGACCGTCGAAGAATTCATCCAACTCCTCTAGCACGGGAAGAAACTGAAATGTCCGTCAAACCCCTCGAAGATCGTGTTCTCATCAAGCCCCTCGAACGGGAAACCAAGACCGAGTCCGGCATCTATCTGCCCGAGTCGGCCAAAGAGAAGCCCATGCAGGGCAAGATCGTCGCCATCGGACCCGGCCGCCTCCTGGACAGCGGCGAGCGCGTCAAGCCCAGCGTCAAGAAGGGCGACACCGTCGTGTTCGGCAAGTACGCCGGCACCGAAATCGAAATCAAGAACGTCACCCACATGATCATGCGCGAAAGCGAACTGCTCGGCGTGATCGAAGGGTGAAACGAGCAAGGCACTAGGGACTAGTAGCTAGGCACTAGTCTTCGGTGCGCAAGTTCGAGGCGATTCGAGTGCGAATCTCCTGTCGCTTCATACTAATGCCTAGTCCCCAGTGCCTCCCTAGTCCCTCGTCCCTGAGACCA
>CAZLDF010000451.1:0-3327 GCA_964558095.1 uncultured Isosphaeraceae bacterium
ATGAATCACTCGATCATCGGTCACGGCCGCCGCGTATGCAATGGCCGCGCGAATGTCGTCGCGAACCAAGTCGGGGTGGTTCGCGAGGATTTCCTGCTCCGACTGGCCGGCGGCAAGCAACCCAAGCAGGCGCGAAACGGGAAAGCGCAGCCCGCGAATGCACGGCCGACCACCCATGATTTCCGGATTCACTGTGATGCGCTCATGTGTCATCGACCGATCTCCTCGGATGCGGCGATCACATCATACGCGACCGGCTGCCGATCGCCTTCCAGCCAACTTCAACCGCGCGGCGGTGGCCAAATTCTAACTCCGCAGCGCCAGCCGGCAGAACATCTCGATCCCCGTCGCCATCGCGTCGTCGTTGAAATCGAACGACGGATGATGCAGCGTGGGCATCGAAGCGCTTCCCGGCTTCAGCAGCCCCAGCGCGAAGAAGCAGCTTGGCACCTCGTTGCAATAGAACGAAAAGTCTTCGCCGCCCATCACCGGCTGTTCGAGGTATTCCACGCGATCTTCGCCCAGCGCCGCCATCGCAGTCTGGTTGAAGACGTCCACGGCGCTCTGGGCGTTCTCGGTGACGGGATAGCCCTTGTCGTATTGTACGATCGCCTCGCATCGATGAGCGGTCGCGATGCTCTGCGCGATCTCGTGAATCCGCTCGATCGCCAGCGCTTGCGTCTTCGCCCGCAGCGTCCTGCACGTGCCGTGGAGCTGCGCTTCGCAGGGCAGGATGTTGTGCGCCGTGCCGCTGTGAAACTGCGTAATCGACACGACGACCGAATCAAGCGGATCGACGTTGCGCGACGCGATCTGCTGCATCGCGTTGACGATCGCGCTGGCGCACAGGATGACGTCGTTGCCGTAGTGCGGATACGCCGCGTGCGAACCCTTGCCGCGAACGGTGATCGCGAGTTTGTCGGCGGCGGCGAGCATCGGCCCCGGGCGCGTCGAGACCTTGCCGAGGCTCAGCGTCGGCCAGCCGTGCAGGCCGAACATCATCTCCACCGGCGGGCCGAGCACCGTGCCGTTCAGACAGCCGTCCTCGACCATGCGCTTGCCGCCCGCCCCCCCCTCTTCAGCGGGCTGAAACACGAATGTGACACTTCGAGGAAGCGCCCGCTGCTTTGACAATTTGGCGAGCACGCGGGCTGCGCCGATGAGCATGGTCGTGTGGCCGTCGTGGCCGCAGGCGTGCATGCGGCCGGCATGTTGCGATGCATAGGGCAAGCCGGTTTCCTCGACGATGGGCAGAGCATCCATGTCGGCCCGCAGACCGATGGCGCGCTGCGAGTCGCCCGGAATGTGCGCCACCACGCCTGTTCCGCCCGCAAGCCCGCTGACGAACTGCACGCCTGCGCTTTGCAGTTCGCGCTGCACCACTTCGCTCGTGCGATGCTCCTCGTATCCCAATTCGGGGTGCGCGTGCAAGTCGTGGCGGATGTCGATCAAGTCGGGCAATTCGTCCGCGATCAGCGCGCGAAGCTGGTCGGCCGCAACAGCGGATGCTCGCGAGGTGGTCATGGCCGAATCGTAGCAGCGCGTTCGTTGTCCCTCGACTCGCTCAGCTATACTCCCTTGATGATCCACACGCACGGAGCCACGCTGTGAGCACCACCGCCGCCACCGCATCATTTCAGCAACCGCGACTCTACGACGACGAGGGCGACCTGCTCATGCAGGCCGACCGGCGCGCCGACCGCGTCATCCTCATGCCCGCCGGCGACGCCAAGAAGGCCAGCACCGATCGCGACCGCATTCGCATTCAGTGGGGCCAGCACTTGCTCGCTGACCTGCTCGCTTCGCGATACCGCACCGTCGTCTGCGGCATCAACGACGAAGACAACACCCGCGGCATCATCGGCGAACTGCTCGAACTCATCCCCACCAGCCAGTGGACTGTGCGCTCCGCGACGTCCTACGCCAAAGTGTTTCACGACGCGGTCGCGCTGCACGCAGCGGACGATCGCGAACCGTTCGTGCTGAAGTACGATCTCGATTCGCTGCTGATTCTCGCGCTGCTTCGCCCGAAGGGACGCGATCACTTCACGGTGGCCGATCTTTCACGCGGCTTCAAGACGGTCAGCAAGATGCTCGCCGGCCGCTTCCAGCGCTGGCCCGTGGCGAGCGTGTCGTTCCTGGGCGCGAAATCCAATCGACTCATCGACGCCGACAGCCGCGAGCCGTCGTTCGAAACCGTGCTGCGCACGATGTTCGAAGCGGGCTACCGCGGCGACGTGTACCCGTCGCTGTCGATGTGGAATTGCGCGCCGACAGGCGTGTTCGCAAGCTATCCGTTCCCGGAAAGCCTGAAGGTGATGCGCGAGGGCGGGTATTGAATCCGCTCCCTCTCCCCTTGTCGAAGACTCGCCGTGGCGAGGGAGAGGGCCGGGGCGAGGGCCGAGCGTGCAATGACATTGAGCGCGCCGCAGCGCGCCCGCTCGGAAGGGGCAGAGTATGCGACCGAACGGACAGGCGCTGCGCGTGAGCGACGGTCAAGTGTTGCAAAATCGAGTGCGATTGCCGTTCGCTATCGTTGCTTCGGCCATCGAGGCCGAAGCAGCGATCAGAGGCGAGGACGCCCGTGCCACTGTTGTGCATGTGTGCTAAACCAGCAGCGCAGCAGGATTCTCGATCATCGCCTTCAGCGTGGCAAGATATTGCGCTGCGGTCGCGCCGTCGATGACGCGATGATCCAGGCTCAGCGTGGCGCGCATTTCGTGGCCGACCGTCAACTGGCCGTTGCGAACCACCGGCTGCTCGATCGCGGCGCCCACCGCCAGGATCGCGCTGTTGGGCGGATTGATGATGGCGGTGAAGTGCTCCACGCCGAACATGCCCAGGTTCGAGATCGTGAACGTCGAATCGGACATCTCCTCGATCGTCAATCCCCGGCTGCGCGCCTTCTCCGACAACATTTTCGTCTCCGCGGAGATCGCGCGCAGCGACTTCTGATCCGCGTTGCGGATGGTGGCGACGACCAAGCCGCCTCCGCGCTCGCGGGGCAGCGCGATCGCGACGCCGATGTTCACCGCTCCGTGGACCGCGATGTGATCGCCCCCCCAAGACGCGTTGAAGTCCGGGTGCTCGTACATCGCCAGGGCGCAGCAGCGCACCAGGAAATCGTTGACCGAAAGCTTCACGCCCTGCGATGCAAGCTGCTCGTTGAGCGTCTGGCGCATGTCCAGCAGCGGGTCCATGTTGAAGCTGACCGTGACCTGATAATGCGGGATCGTCTGCTTGGATTCGACCAGGCGCTTCGCGATCGTCTGGCGCATCTGCGAGAGCGGGACATCTTCATCGCGCAGCGCCGGCAGGGCCGATACT
>CAZLDF010000452.1:0-3025 GCA_964558095.1 uncultured Isosphaeraceae bacterium
GCTCTTTGTGACGGGCGATTCGAACTTGATGCCGCTCCGACCAGCGTCCGATGCGCTCTTTGAGCCGGGCGTCGGGGAGAGCGAGTGGCGCATCCTCCTGCGCAGCGATGCGCATGTCGCTCTGCGGGATCTTGAAAGCGAGACATATTGGCAGGGCGAGGTCGTGATTCCACTCTGGTCCTGCGAGCGGGCGTGGTCGCCAGGGACGGATGATCCTGCCGCAATCGAGCGCGCGGAGCAGGAATACGAACAGGTCGAGTTCGCGGTTGATCTCAAGTCACCGAAGGGCGCGGCGCCGTGAACACTTCCATACTCTTCATGATTCTCGGCTGGTCGCTGGCCGCGGCGGGGGGGGCGCGGTTGGGTTGGGCGGTGGGCTGGGGTGGCGCGGCCACCCGCGGCTTCCGCCGCCGCGTCGTTCGTCTGCGCCGCTGCCCGCGCTGCTGGTACGACATGTCCGCCATCGACGGCCTCCGCTGCTCGGAGTGCGGGCGTGAGGTGAAGAGCGAGAGGAAACTCTTCAAGACGAGGCGGAGATGGCGGTGGGCGATCGTCGGCCTCGCGGCGGTTGTCGCGGGATATCCGGTGGCCCGGATTCCTGCGATCCGCGCGCATGGATGGGTGGCCGCCATCCCGACGACGGCGCTGGTCTGCTTTGCATCCGTGGACATGCATCCGTGGAGCAACTTCGACCCGTTGTGGCGCGAACTCGCCGAGCGCCGATACGCGGGCGAGGTCGCGCTGTGGCAGGATCGGATTCTGATTCGACGCACCTTCAGCGCACGTCCCCGGGATCTTCAGGGCATCCTTCGGCTTCGCGACAAGTGGCCCCGCGGCGCGCCGTTGTACGGTTGCATTGATCGCGGGGCTGCCCTCATCTGCGATGCACGCCATCCCAGAGTTGTGCAGGTCACCGCGGACATCCCCGAGGGCGCGGCCGTGAAGGGCTGGCTGTACGGGGCCGTGCTTGTCAATCTTGGGGCAGCGCGGCCCGACGACCCCACGCAGCGCCTCGGAACGCCCGCTGCCGACGCGGCGTCGATTCCTTGCGAAGTCTCGATCGTCGAGCAACCGACGGAGGGGGGGCGGGATCGCGGGCGGCTGGTCTGGAAGGCGCGCTTCAGCGCGCCTGTGAATCTCGTTGACGATGTGTCGCAGATTCTGACGCCGGTCACCGACCTGCCGGTTGAACGGCTGTTGTCGCACGCCCGCGGGCCGGTCATCCGCGTCGAGCCTTCGTCCGACGTCGCCGCGCTTGATCTCGGCATGACGGCTGTTCAGGAGGCCCTGGGAGACATTGAGGCGCTGACGATTGCATGCCGAATCGAGATCATGCGCGATGGCGAGGTTGTCGCAGCCCGCGAGGCGTGGTGGCCGCTTAAGGCGAGCAACCGTTCCACATTCACACTGCAGCAGATGAGCAGGGTGTGGTTCCGAGACGATGCGCTCGTCGGGGGCCTGCGCGATCGCCCCGATGGCGACTGGTCCGTGCGCCTCGTTTCCGATCCCCTGCTTGCGCTGCGAATCTTCGATATCGATCACTACTGGGAGGGCGACATCACGCTGCCGCTCACCGTCACGCCGCCGGGCGGGATCAGCACGGCGCCACTGCCATGAGCACTTCCACGCTCTTCACGATCCTCGGCTGGTCGCTCGCCGCGGCGGGGGCGGCGCTGTTCGCGTGGGCGATGTTCTGGGATCGCGTGCGCGCGTGGAGGCGCGGGCGGCGGCGGCGCTGCCCGAAGTGCTGGTACGACATGACCGGAGCGCCTCCCGGAACGGGTCTTCGCTGTCCCGAGTGCGGCCGCGAGGTGAAGCGCGAGAAGAAGCTGTTCAAGACCAGGCGGCGGTGGTGGTGGGCTGTGCTTGCGCTGTTGATTCTGGCGGGCGTCGGCGTGAGCACGACGCCGGCGGTGCGGCAACGGGGCATTGCGGCGCTGGCGCCGACGACGCTGCTTGTCCTCATGTCGCCGACATACGACGGAACGTGGACGTCTCTGCGATCGCGCTTGTGGGTGGAGATGTCCAACCGGCGACGGGAAGGCCGG
The DNA here is from genome assembly GCA_964558095.1 of uncultured Isosphaeraceae bacterium. Lineage (GTDB taxonomy): Bacteria > Planctomycetota > Phycisphaerae > Phycisphaerales > SM1A02 > CAZLDF01. The sequence continues at coordinate 2,049 of CAZLDF010000452.1, forward strand.
ATGTGGCTGTGGCAGGAGCGACTGCTCATTCATCAATCGATGGACATCGATGAGGAGCGCGCGCGAACTCTTGTTGCGGCGCGGCCAGCATGGCCGCGGGGTGTTCCATTCCGGGTTGAGGTCAAGCCCTTGGCCACTCGCTCCGATCTGCTCGGTGGGCGTGTTACAAATGCACAGTTGATCGGGCCCGCGGGCGAGGCAGCGATTGCATACAACTGCATCGACCTCGGCCTCAGGGACGGAATGTTCCAGCCCGACGATCCGACGATCGAGGTTCCGATTCCCCACGAGGATATTCACGCGGTGCAGTTCGAAATCCGCGCCGGGGGCGTCAAGCCCGAGGATCCATGGGACCCGGTGGACCCTGTTCTCTGGCGCCAGGCGTTCGAGACGCCCGTCTCGTTCGTAGACGATGTGTCGGAGATTCTCACACCGGTGAGAGACATTTCGCTCGACGCGGTTCTCGCGGCGAGGGCCCCGACCATCCGGCTCGACGCATCCGGCGAGTTTCTGCTCGTGGACACGAAGATGAGCGAGGCGCTCCCTGAGCTTGTCGCGGGCGGCGACCTGACGATCGCGGGGAGGCTCGAGATTCTGTGCGACGGGGAGGTCGTCGCTGCGCGCGACGTGTGGTGGCCACTCGAAGTCATTCCCCGCCGCGGGGTCATCAATCGCGTCTGGTTCCACGGCGAGGCGGTCATCCAGCGTCTGATCGATCATCCTGACGGCGATTGGTTGATGCGGATCAAGTCCGATCCGCTGCTGGCGCTGCGGATCCTCGACATCGATCGCTACTGGGAGGGAGAGGTGACCGTTCCGCTCCGGGTGCGGCGGAACGGGCTGTTCATTCTCTTTCAGCGATGACCCGCCCGCTCTCACACCCCCGCGTGCATACGCGCGTAGTACGCCGGCATCGGCTCGCCGAGTTTCTTCCAGTGCTTGATGACGGCGTCGGCCTTGCCGGCGCTGCCCAGCAT
>CAZLDF010000453.1:0-4019 GCA_964558095.1 uncultured Isosphaeraceae bacterium
ATTGGCCGGCCGCACCGATGCGCGACGGCGATGGAAGCGGGCAGTGCCTGTTGACGGAGAATCAGCCGGGCAATTCCGACGTCGATGTTGGCGCGGTGCGCGCCCTCTCACCGCCCATCGCCCTGCCGACGGGCCGCATCAGCGTCGATTACCAATACTTCATCAACATGGAAGACGAGCAGTTCGAGGATGGGCTCGAGGTGCTGCTCAGCCTCAACGGGCCCGAAGGTCCGTGGCAACGCGTATTCCATCACACCGTGAACGGGGGCGACAACTGGACGTTCAACCACGTCGATTGGCTGACGCACCCGTCGCTGCGCATCACCTTCCCGACGACGATGCATCTTCGAGTCGAAGCGCGCGACCTCGACAACACCAGCCTCGTCGAAGGCGCGTTTGACGGCGTGCGCGTGGCGTGGAAGCCTGAATTCTGCCCCGCCGATTGCGCGCCCGTCACCGGCGACGGTGTCATCGACATCGCCGACATCACCGCCGTCCTCAACGCCTTCGGCGGCGCGGCGCCCGTCTGCGACGTCAGCCCCGTGCATCCCGACGGCACCTATGGCGACGGGCGCGTCACCATCTCCGACATCATCGCCGTCATCCAGGCATTCGGTTCGTGCAACTGACCGCCTTGAACCGCGTGACTTCTTCCCGCTGCGTCACGCGGTGAGGCGCCACTCGGCGCTGACGTGAAGCAGCGCCCAGGCGTCTTCCGCTGGAACGGGCTTCGAGAAGTAGTAGCCCTGGCCATAGTCACACCCGGTCGCGAGCACCTGCCGCAACTGACTGGCGGTTTCGAGTCCTTCGGCGACGACGCGCATGCGAAGATGATGTGCCAGCGCCACGATCGCGTGCACGATCGTCTCGTAATCTTCGTTGCCGTCCATGTTCATGATGAACTGCCGGTCGATCTTGAGCACACTCAGCGGGAAGTGGTGCAGGCAGCTCAGTGACGAATAGCCCGTGCCGAAATCGTCCATGTGCAGCGGGAATCCGAGCTGGCGGATTTCTTCCAGCACCGCGCCCACGTGCTGCGGGTTGTCCATGATCACGCTTTCGGTGATCTCGATGTGCAAGTCATCCGGCCGCAGCATGTGCTGGCTCTTGAGTTCCCGGAGAAACGGCACGAACCCGGGATCGGCGACCTGGCGCTTGGAGACGTTGACGGCGACAGAAATGCGCCGCTCGGCGGGCAGCGCGTCGTTCCACCGGCAAAGCTGCTCACACGCGGCGCTGAGCGCCCACCGCCCGATCGGCACGATCAGCCCGTTCTCTTCCGCCAGCGGAATGAACTCGCCGGGCGCGATCATGTCGCCCTCCGGCGGGCGCCAGCGGATCAGCGCTTCAAAGCCCTTGATCTCGGCGGAACCGAGCGCGACGATCGGCTGATAGTGCAGGACGAATTCCTCGCGGTCGAGCGCGCGGCGAAGGTCGGCCTCCAGGCGCAGCCGCCGCATCGCCTGTTCGTGCATGCTGCGATCGAAGATGGCGTACTTGCTCGTGCCGTCGGCCTTGGCGCGGTTGAGCGCGGTGATGGCGTCGTTGACGAGTTCGTCCGGTTCGGCTGCGCGCCCGGCGCCGAGCGCGATGCCGATGCTCGCCGAAACGAACACCTCTTCGCCGTTGATGTAGAACGGGTCGCTCAGAGCGTGCTGCAATCGCAGCGCGACGCGCGTGACGACCTCATCGCGGGCCAGGTCGTCGATGATGAGCACGAACTCGTCGCCGCCGAGCCGCGCCACGAGTTCCTCCGAATGCGCCGAGCCCACGCGCGCGATCGTGTCGGTCTCGCGAACGCAGTGCTGGACGCGCTCGGCGACGGCGACGATGAGCTGGTCGCCGCCCTCGCGACCCAGCGAGTCGTTGATCACCTTGAAGCGGTCGAGCCCCACCGCCATGACCGCGAATCGATAGGCGTCGTTGCGGCGCTGGCGCGCGATGCACGTGCGGATGCGGTCCATCAGCAGCGTCTGGTTGGCGAGTCCCGTGAGTTGGTCGTGGGCGGCGGGTGTCGCCAGCCGCGCTTCCGCCGCCGCCAGACGCCGCGTGAGCTGCGCTTTGCTGTTCAGCAGTGCGATCAGCCGCGCCAGTTCGGCGTCGGGCGCGTCGCTGCGCGTCATCGCCCAGCGGTCGTCATCGAGATCGGCCGTCAGGCGCGCCAGCAGGCCTGCGTCGGGACCGTCGGCGCCGGCCGGGCCGAGCAGAAGCAAGTGAGCGGCGGGATCGTCGTCAAGAGTATCGCGCACCAGGCGCACGTCGCGGCGCGTGATGGGCTTGCGCGCATCGAGCACGATGATGTCCACGGGGTCGGCCCGATGTGTTTCGTCGGCGAGATTCGCCGACTGGACGGCAGGCGCGGCGAATGAGACATCGCCGATCGGTTCAAGCAGGCGCGCGAGGCGCTCGAGCGCGAACCCGGCGCAGCCGACGATCATGGTGCGACCGCATGCAGCAGTTGGAACGTGATTGGTCATCGTTCACGCGCGTCGTGCAAACCTGGCACTCCCGTTGCGGGCCCATCACGAGCCGGCGAGCGTTTGGCCCGTCCAGTTGAAATAGATCGACTGAATCGACAAACCAGTTGGGCGAGAGATGGCCGGGTCGTGGCAAGCGCTGCCGGCGCGTCCGATAAGAGTGGGTGTGCAAGGCGGAAGCGCATCGAGCGCGGCGTGAGGGAGGTCCGATGCGCCATCGCAGCGTCGATTGCAAGCCTCGCGAGGGATCGTGATCGCCACGCGCAGCACGCCTAGGGACTCGCCGCGACATGGGCTTGGGGTACAGCGATAAAGCCCACAGTCCGATCATACGTTAATGAGAGACGCCCGAGGGAACTTCTTGTGTCCGCTGACTCACGCGGTCGTTACGTCCGGGGTCGAGCGCCCCAACCGCATCGTGGTTCAAGCCCGGTTTCTTCTATTATGTGCCGAACCGCGATGGAGAGCGCTTGGATTCGATGAAGAACTCTGAGGAACAAGAGAGAGGCGTCAGAAAACTGTTCCTGACACCTTTTCTTCCCCACATGCTTGATGATTAACAATCTAATGAAGCACGTTCGATCAGTTGCAGACGTTTACCCGGCCTTGGACGAGTTGATCGTCGAATTGAATGCAATAGGACAAGAGCGCCTCGCTTCGATTCTTCATCATCGTCTCCACTTGGTGGCTTGGACGGTTCGCTCGGAGCTCTTCGAGGAACTGACACAAGTGCTTGGTACCGTTCTTCGTTCTGAGCACCCAAACATGCCTCAACGATTGACAAAGCAGATGGAGGATCTGCACCTAGTAATCGATAGGTATCTAGGCAGTACCGAAGAATAGCCAGGTGACACGCGCCGGGGAATAAGAGGTGTGACCTTGCCCACGCACGGCGGACGCGGTGAACGTAACTTGCCGCAAAACTGATCCGGCCCGACTTACAGACCCGATCAATCCAGATGGGAACTGAAGCCTGCTAGTGATGAGGCCGGCGACCGGTCGGTACATCGACAATCCTCGTGAAGTCCGCGCGCCTTGGCGCGTGGCGAATCGATCTCGCAAAAGCGGGCATTGAGATGGGACGTACCAGTGTGAAACTCTTAAGTCTGCTGACTCAGGCGGTCGTCACCTCCGGGTTATGCGCCCAAACGGCACCGTCGTTCAAGCCTGGCCACTACTACGTGCCGAATTACGATGGAGAAGTGCTTGAGTTCGATGAAGAACTCAACGAGGTCGATCGTTTCATCGTGAAAGACGTGGTGGGATCCACCGGGGCAACGTTCAATGATCAAGGCAATCTCGTGTTCATCGCGCGCGTCCGCGATGCCGGGAATCACGTTCTGGAGGTTGATCGGGAAGGACAGATCGTCCACGATTATCAAATGCGTGGCGGTCCGCTCCTGAACTTGCCCACGCACGGTGGACACGAACGATCGATAGGCTACGGCCTGAGATCAGGAGGTTCACCGCATGGTTCAGGGACAGAACAACAAGAGCGGCAAGCGAACCTACACGCCTGAATTCCGCGCCGGCGCCGTGGCG
>CAZLDF010000454.1:0-7899 GCA_964558095.1 uncultured Isosphaeraceae bacterium
AACGCCGCACGATGTTTCACCGCATCGAAGCGTTCATCAGCCGCCTGAGCACCAAGAACAACTTTTGGCATCGTGTGTGCTCGCTGATCTGGCTGCCGTTCGCGTTCCGCAGCGGCATCACGATGAAGCGCATCGACGCGAACAAGTTCACCGCGGTGCTGCCGTTCCGCCGCTTCAACCGCAACTGGTACAACGCGATGGCCGGCGCGGCGCTGCTGGGCAACAGCGAAGTCGCCGCGGGCATGTATCTGTTCAGCCAGGTGGGCACTGAGTATTACGTCGTCTGCAAGGAGATGAAGTACCGGTTCCTGCGCCCGTGCTTCGGCCCCGCGGTGTATCACGTCGTCAACGCCGACAATCTGGATGAGAAGCGGCGGGGCGGCGGCGAGTTCAACATCGACTTGCAGCTCGAGATTCGCCAGCAGCTTCGCAAGCGCGGCCGCGAGCACCGTGTCGGCCGCTGCGACATCACCTTCCACTGCACCCCCAAGTCGATGGTTCGCCGGAGAAGCCGCGGCGGCCGCGGTTCACGGTGAGACCACACTCGCCGCTCTCGTCGATTCTCTGGGGCCTCTACCTGGCCTGCAGTTGGACGTGGTGCATCGGCCTGCTCCTGCCGCACATCCTGCTCGATCGATTCGGCTGGCCGGGCTTTCTCGCGTTCGCGGCCGTGAACGTCGTCGGGGCGACGGCGCTGGGTTTTGTCTTGGCGACGGCCCGGCGGTCCCAGGACATGGTGCGCACGCACGGCGGGGCGATGCGCTGGTTCTCGACCGCCACCCTGGCGTTCCACCTCTTCTTCGTCGCCTATCTGTGCCATTACTACGGCCCGGCGGAAACGCGGTCGATCGCGATGGCGCTGCTGATTCCACTGGGCGCATACATCGCCGCCTTGGCGCTGAGTTTCGTGCCGCTGCGCTTGTGGCCCTGGATGGCTCTCCTGGTGTATGCGCTGTCAATTGGGACGTTCGTGCGAATCGGCGCGGGGACGCTGGGCGACATCGCCTGGCGAGGCGACTCGCCTCCGATCGACGTGCTCTGGATCGCGCCGATGATGGCAATGGGCTTCCTGCTGTGCCCGTATCTCGATCTCACATTCCATCGCGCGCTGCAGGAGTCCGGCGGCCGCGGAGCGTTTGTCGTCTTCGCCCCGGCGTTCGCGGCGATGCTGTTCCTGACCGCGGCGTATTGGGACTTCCCGCACGACCAGGCGGAGCGATTCGTCATCGCCCACATCGCGGCGCAAACCCTCTTCACGATGGGCGCCCACCTGCGCGAGCTGCGCGGCGGCAGAGGCGGGCGAGCCCCCGGAGGCGCGGCGAGGCTCGGCGCGCTGTGGATGCTCGCCCTCCCACTGCTCGCGCTGCCCATCATCCCGATCGTCGCCTCGATTGAAGACGCCGCGACCGTCGCGCGCGACACCTACTTGCGCTTCCTCGTCTTCTACGGACTGCTGTTTCCCGCGTACGTGCTTCTGTTGATGACCCGCTCGTATCAGCGGCCGACCGCGCGGTCTGTGCAAACCGTGCTACTGCTGGCGATCGTGCTGGCGCCGCTTTACGAGGCCGGATTCATCCACGCACAGGCGTGGCTGCTGCTCATTCCCGTCGGCGTGCTGCTCGTGGTGCGAGCGATGCGGGCATGACAGCAAACAGGCCCGCCGCGGAAGCGGCAGTGACGGCAGGCACGACACATTGATGCATCCGAACGCGACGCTCGTGTGCCGCCGCCCATTCGCGCGAAGGCGTCGCGCCATCGAACCGGCCATTCCTGATTTCGCCCTTTCCCCCACGCTCCCCAAGCTGGCGCGCGGGGCTCGTCTCACGCCGCCGGCGCCGCCGCGCCATGCTCAGTCCTCGTCTTCGACCTCATCGTCCTCTTCATCGTCGTCATCGTCGAGGACATCGTCGTCGTCATCTTCTTCCTCTTCGTCGAGTTCTTCCTCGTCGTCCTCTTCCTCGTCTTCTTCATCGTACTCGGCGTCATCGACCTCCTCTTCCTCTGAGTCGTCGTCGTCGTCATCCTCGAAGTACTCGTCTTCCTCATCGACGTCTTCCTCATCGCCTTCATCGTCCTCCTCTTCGTCGGCGTCATCGTCGTCGTCATCGAAGATGAAGCCTTCATCGTCGTCATCGTCGAAGTCGTCATCCTCGAACTCCGGCAGTGAGGTCTCCTCCTCCTCCACATCGACGACCGCGGCGAGGGACGATCGGCGGGCGCGCGGGTCGTCCCCATCGCCCGACCGGGTCGGCGCGTGCATGAGGTCTGGTTGGAAGTTCAGGCGCGGTGTCCGAGACATGGAATTCTCCTGCTGCAATGGTTCGGCGGCCCAGCCGCCGACGGCTGGGTATTGGAATCGGTTGCCGCAGGATGTCAAGGGCCGGGCGCAGAGATTCGGCGCGGGCATGAACTGGCGTTCATTCGACCGCTCCGCGCTGCCATGTTGCCGCCAAGAAACAGGCCCCGGCGATGCGGGGCCTGCAGGGGAATTCGCGAGCACGGTAGCGCCAAGTCACGCCGCAGCCAGGCGGCGACGCCGACGCAGCACCACGACGCCGAGCCCCGCCCCGCCCAGCAGCAACGCCGCGGGCACGGGCACGATGATGAGCTGATCCTGGGCGGTGCCGCTGGTCAGGGCGATCAACGCGGCCGCGCCGGACTGATGACCGATGGCGTCGAACAGGTCATCGAGGTAGTTGCGCACGTCGTGACTGAGCGAATGGCCGTTGGTCTTGGTGACCTTCAGGTCGCCGAAGCGGTGGTCGAGGCTGTTGCGCGATCCGTTGTAATCGAGAAGGACTTCCCAGATGGCGATCTGGAACGCGGCGGCGAAGTCGTCGGCGTCGTCGCTGTGATCGCTGCGGAACTGCTCGCCCGCGGCGTAGATGTACAGGTCGTTGATGGCCGCGGCTTTCTGGCTGCCCATGGGGTACCCGACCGGCGCGGCAGCGACGGGCGCGGCGGTGTATTCCGTCCCCTCGTGCGAAACCGTCTGCAGCAGATCAGTGCAGAACGTCGTCTGCAGGCCGTCGAGGCCCGAGAGCGCGCCCGTGCCGTGCGACAGCTCGTGAATGAGCTGACCGGCGAAGACGTTGAACGAGTAGTACCCGTCGATGCGCAGGCGCACGTTCAGGCCCGCTCCCTTCTCGACGAAGGTCATGTCAACGGTGTCCGCGACGGCCGGACCAGCGAACGCCGCAGCCAGCGCGGCTGCCAGAAGTGTGTTGCGAAACTGCATGTTCGGACTCCCCCGGTTCTTGCGTGGTGTGCAATCATCGCCGCCCGGCTTGAGTCCTGCGCTCTGCCATTCAGGACGCAGGATCCAAGTCGCCGCGGCGAAGCCCTGCAACAATGGCACATGCCGGCCGCAACGCCAGAGGTGGCTCGTGCGTCCTTTGCCGGGCGTTCCGTTTATTCCGGTCAGGCAAACTGGCGAACCTTTGCCGCACCCGATAACGGTGCGCTTTGTGCGGGCCGCGACGATCGCCGCGCCGCAGCACGCCGCGAGACTGCGGCGCCGCACAACGCGGCCGCTCACGACGCCTCGACTGCGAGGCGATCTCAATTCATGTTCTCGGACCCTGCGATCGAGCGGCCGACTTCGCCGCACCGCCGGCGGAAACTACAGCTCGCCCGCGACCGGCGCCCACACCGCCACAGTGTGCGTCGGCGTCGAGAGCAGCAGATGCCCGTCGATGGCGTCCATCCGGTGAAAGCGCTGATTGACGACGACTTCCGTCGCGTCGCCCAGGAGCTTGCAGTTCTCGGACATGACATACACGCGATAGACCCACTCCGTCCGCCGACCGAGCTGATCGCTGAACGGCGCCGCGCGCATCTCAAAGCGGCTCAGCACCACCAGACCATCGCGCGTGCGCACGAATGCCTGGTATTCGCGCTCGTCGTTGACGACGTCGCAGCCGATCACGCGGCCGGTGGGGTGATAGACGACGATGCGCTGGTCATACAGCGCGATGATGCGGTCCGCCGTAACTTCGACGTCCACGACGCGCATCGGCGGCCGCTCTTCGCTGCGCGGCGGCGTGTAGGGCTCGGCCAACTCGCCCGTGAACAGATCGATCCGCCGCAGGTCGCCCAAGCGATCCATGACCACTGCGATCTCACCGCGGCTCCACGCGCCGGTCGACTCGCGCGCCGTGTACGAGCCGTTGACCCATCGTCGCCGACCCGCCGGCACATCGATCAATCCGATCTCCTGCGCCGTGGCATACAGCACGCAACCGAACGCCGCCGGGCAGAGCCATGTGATGCTTTGGTCGTGGCGCTGGGCCTGGTGCTGGGCACTTAAGTGCCCAGCGCCAGTTCGCGCCCCGCCGCGGGCAGGGGCGTCCAGTGGACCGCCGAGGGCAATCTCGTCACCCACACCGCCCAGCGGCGCGAACAGACCGCGAATCTGGCCGTCCTCGACACCGATGCACACGATCCGGCTTTGTGAAGCCGCCCCAGCGCCGGCAAGCACGATGCCCGCGTCCGTCGCCAGCGCCGCGCGCACGTCCTGCAGCGGCGCCGCGGCTCGCCACAGCACGCTTCGACCATCGGCCATGCTTACCGCCGCGACCGCGCCGCCGCTATGCACCAGAATGAGCCGATCGGCATGGTGCAGGGCACTCAAGGGCCCAAGCCCGACCGTCGCACCGCCGGCGACCGGGCCTTCAGCGGACCCTCCGCCGCCGAATCCGCCGCCGCCGCCCGCGCTTCGCCGCTGAGCATTCAGCCGCCCCGAATTCTGCGGGGGGGGGAACCCATTGGGGTTCACATCGACGTCGCCAAGAATATCCAGCATGGCCGGCGTGCGCCACACCACCGATCCGCTGTGCATATCGACAAGCAGCGCGAATGGACCGGGCGTCTGCTCATCGCACCACAGCAGCGCGTGATGCTCGTGCCGGGAACCTAAGTTACCTGCGCCGAGAATCCGAACGTCGCGAGCCTCGAGCGCCAGCCGCCAGATCTCGGTCGCAACTTGCTCATCACCCGAACCGAACCCGGCGGCCGCGTCCGCTTCGTCTGCATTGGGGGGGGCGGGCTTCCACGGCTCGATTCGTACAAAGCGAAGCGTACCGGCGCCATCCCACAGCAGTACATCCCCGCCTTCCTCATTCGGCAAAGCGCCCTCGACCTGCGATCGGCCCGCCGCGGCTGGCGCGGGGCTCTTAAGCCAGTCGGGCACGACGAACCCCAGCTCGCCCAGTGAGCGCTGCCCTGCGGGTAATGCGCCGATGACCGCGCGCTCCTGCCCTCGCAGGGCGCGCTTGAGCGACGCCATCCACGGATCGACCGGCCGATCGATCCCGCCGACCGTGACGGCCTGCAACTGGCCGGTGTGAGGCGGCCGTCCGATGCCGGCAGCGGCGATCCGCAAGGTCCACGCAGCCGTGCTCAACCAGCCGCCCCGTTCGGCGACATCGGCCATCGCGCCCAACAGTAGTTTGCGGTCCGAACCGGGCAGCGCGCTGTGATAACGCCATGACAGCGCGGCGAGCGCCTGGTTGGTGCGCCCCTCGCGTGCGAACAACTCCGCGGCACGCATCGACGCTTCCCCCGCGGCGGCGCTCGATGGGTAGCTCATGGCGACGCGGAGCAGTTCTTCAGCTTGGCGGCGCCCGTCCGGCTGGCCGGCGCCGGCGCCGATCGCCGACGTCAACTGCTTGCGGGCGGTCCGCTCGAACGGCTCGTACACGCTGCGGCCATGCGCGCCGATCAATCGCTGCAACTGTTCGACGGCGTGGAACATCGCCGGCGCGACGATGTCGGCCGATCCGGCGCTCGCCGAGGCCGCTGACGCGGGTGATGGGATCGGCGGCACCTCGACGGACGCCAGGTTCGCGTCGCCAAGCAGCGCCTGATAGGTCGCCACCGATCGCGGCACGTCGTGATGCTGCAGCCATTCGGCGAGCATCAACAGATGACTGACGCGCTGCTGCGGCGTCTGCGCAAGCTTGCCGATCAGCTCGTGCAGCTCTCGGCCCTCCTCGACGGAACGCGTCATGTGCGACGCGGAGACTTCCGAAAGCTGCGCGAACAGCTCGTGGCGGCTCGCCGCGGCAAGCGCTTCGTCGGGCATCGTGGCGCACGCCGCCGCCGCGGTCCGCGCCGCCTCCAGCACAAGTTGCGGATCATCGACGACCATGCCCATGCGCATCAGCGAGATCGCGGCCGCCGGGTCGGCGGGGGTTTTCACCATGCGCCCGCGAAGCATCTGCTCGGCGCGGGTGAAGGACATGTACGCTTCAAGCTGATCGGCGCCGGCCAGAAGCAGTTGCGAACCTTCCACGGTCGGGTTGCCGACGATCGACGTTTCCACGCGATGCTCGACCAGCCCCGTCTCGCAATCGACCACAAGCACCGCCCCCACCGTCGGCACGATCAGCCAATCGTCGGTCAGTTGCACGCGCCCGCGAATCTGCAGTTGGGCCGGCGCCGTCGGCGGGGGAGCCGAGCGGTCCGCCGGGGGGACGCCGATCGACTGCGCCGGCGCTGGAAGCTGCCAGAGCAGCGATCCGGGGCTCTCCTGCGCGAACGCGCGGATTTCATCGGAGATCGCGAACAGAAATCGCTCGTTGCCCAGCAGGTACGCCGGAGCGTTGTAGCGATCGCGCCCCACCGCGGGGAAGCTTTCGACCACGTCGCCTGTCTCGCGATCCAGCAGCACGAGCCGGCGATAGTCCGGCTCCAGCGCGATCACGCGATGCTCGGTGACGATGGGCGAGGTGATTTCGCAGGGAAGGCGGAATTGATCGCGCTGCGACGGCGTCATCGAAACCGGGAAGCGTCGCAGCCAGCGCGTTTGCCCCGTCGCGCCGTTGACGCGCGCGACGGCGCCGACGCTGGTGGCGATGTACAGGTCGCCGTCGTGCAGCACCGGCGTCGAGACGCCGCGGCCACCGCGGCGAATCCCCCCAGCCGAACTCACGTGCCGCGTCCAGCGCAGGTCACCGCCGGCCAGATCCATCGCGATGAGGTAGCAGCTTGTGAGATTCTGCCGGCTCGACCGCCTCGCAAGAAAGAAGACCGAGCCCTCCGACACGATCGGCGCGCCATAGGGAAACAGATCTTCCTGATCGAACGCGCCGTCGATGCGCGCGATCGACTGCATCCACCGCAGCGCTCCCGTTCGCGCGTCCAGGCACACCACCCGGCCGCTGGTCGATCGGCGGTCGGACGTGGCGTGGCCGGTGAACGTGACGAGGCTGCCGTCCGCGACGCTGATGACGTTCATGTCGAGCGCCGGATCGGTCTCGCGCTCTCCCGCGCTGACTCGCGGCGCGTCGGCGAAGCGCCAGACTTCAGCGCCGGTCAGGCGACTGAGCGCGCGGATGACGTGGCCCTCGTTGATGAACACGAGGTCGTCCCAGATCGTCGCGGCCGCGGCGAGGAAGTTGCCGTTCTGCCGCAACTGCTGAAAGTGCGGATCGTCCGACTGACCCGAGTCAGGCAGGCGAAGCAGCAGCGAGTTCTCCAGCGGCACGGACCAGATCGCCTGCGAAACGATGTCGCCCAGATTCTCAGTTCGCGGCTGAGAATGGACCGTCACGGCCGGCGGATCGGCGGTCGTGATCTGCTCGCGCAGCGCGGTGATGGCGAGCAAGTGCCGCTCGCCCGCCTCGCCGAGATCGCGAAGCGAATCGATCGCGGCGTCCGCAGCTTCGTTTTCGTTCAGGTACGCGCGCGCCAGCGCCGTCATGAACCACACGTGAGCAGCCTCGCTTCGCGACGGCGCGAGATTCGGATGCGCCGCCGCCTCGCTCAGCCATGTCAGGGCGACCCGGAAGTGGCCTCCCTCGAGTTGAAGCTGCGCCAGTTGCAGCAGCGCTTGGAGACCCGCGTCGGTCAGCGATCGCGTCATCGCCACTTCGAGTAGCCGGCCGGATTGCAGCA
>CAZLDF010000455.1:0-5456 GCA_964558095.1 uncultured Isosphaeraceae bacterium
GAGAACTCGCCCGGCGATTCGATCGACTGCACGCGGCTGTAGCCCCCCTCCGTCAGCCACGCGGCAAACTCGGTCAAATCCAGCCGATCGCCCACCTGCACGCGGCGGACGAGGCTCTCCAGCGAATCCGGCCGAGGCCCCGCCTGCATCAGCGCCGCGATCGACGCCACGACGACGTGCGATCTCGCGGCATTCCCGCCGCTGCCCCGCTCCGACCACCGCTGCACGATTCGCAGCCGCTCGGCAAACTGATCAACGCTGCGGTTCGACTCGCTCGCCCCCCCCCCGCTCCCTCCCCACCACTCCAGCGCGGGCAAGCGGCTGGCTTCGACGCCAAAGCCCGCCAGCTCATCGACCGCTTCATCCGCGGCGTCGAGATGCGCGACGACCAGCAGCATCGGCCGCTCGAGCATTCTCGCCAGAGCCGCGACGCAGGCGACGGTGCTTGAGCCGCTGATGCCGGTGGCGAAGAGCCCCCCCGCCCCCCCAGCGCCGCCGGCGTCGAGGCTCGCCGCCAGTCGCTCGATCTCGCCGGTTTTTTCGATGTGCGTAAGCCAGTTCACCGCTGAAGAGAATCTCCGCGCATAGCCGGGCGGCCCGACGCGAACGCGACGGGCTGGTCAGAAGTCTGTCCTATCGGCGAACATCGTAGCTCCGCTTCGCGAAGCGGGCTGCGGGCATCACTCCTCCGCCGCCGGCTCGATTGGGACAATAATTGCGAACGGCCGCATGCCTTCGAGGCGTTTCTCGCCGATGTTTCGCACGCGGTCGAGGTCTTCGAGTTTCGTGTAGAAGCCGTGAGCGTTGCGATCGGCGACGATGGCGTCGGCGAGCGCGGGGCCGATGCCCGGCAGCAGGTCGAGTTCGCCCACGTCCGCCGCGTTCACGTCGATCCGCATGTCCGGCCAGGTGCGATCCGCCGACTGATACGGCCGACCCGCCGGGCGATGCACCGTCCACCGGCTCGCGCACCAAATCGCGCCCGCGATGCACAGCAGCACCACGCCCGCGACGAAGTCGAAGCCCGGCAAGCGATCTCGCGAGAGCCCGCGGCCCATGGGGGCAGGATATCAATCGTCGGCCGAGGCCGCGACGGCTTTCCGACAGCGCCTCGTCTGGATCCCGCGTTCTTGATAGCGCCGTTGATTCAACGATTGATCGCTCGCCCACCGCACCGGGCGATCCTGTGCAATCGCAGGCGAGAGGATCGAACCGCAGCGTGATCCCCGTCCGAGAATCTCTCTCTACGGAACTTCCGGGCCTCTCCCCGGAAGTGGCGGGCCTCTCCCCGGAACGTTCGGGCCGAGGCCCGAATCGCTCGGGCCGCTCCCCGGATCGCTTGGGCCTCTCTACGAAGCGTTCGGGCCTCTCTACGAACACTTCGGGCCGAGGCCCGAGCCATCCGGGCCTATCCCCGGACCATCCGGGAACAGGCCCGGCGCTTCCGTTTGACTCCCCGAACCCCCCACAAGGCGCGATGCACAGGGAGTGTGAGCTGCTTCAGGGCCGGAATGCAGGCTTGGGACTGCGATGCGAGCCATTGCTGTCAGTCGTTGGCCGGTACATTAGGCCGGAATTGCCGATGCGAGTTCCATTTTTGCGGGCAAGTCCGTGATAAAGAGACTCAGTGACGGCGGGACTACGCGAAGCGCTGACGAGACTACGCGAAGCGCTGGCGGGACTTTGCGAATTCCCGAACCTCCGAGCGACCGCACGAGCCAGACGATTGGACGTATCCCGCGCAGGAACCGACGCATTCCGGGGGAAGACAGGGATGAGCGGCATTCGGGCGACGGCGGGGGGAGGAGTGCGATCCACCACTGCATTGCCGCACGCGAACCCGCCCCGGGGGGGACCACGGATCAGCGAATACGGGGGGGGCGCGGACACATGCCACTCGCGAACGGGCAAGCCGCCCTCAGTCATTGCCGAATGTGTGGGCCACCAGCCGCCACGCCTGGCGACGCTTATCTCTTTCTACCACATTCCGGACATGCAATTTGGCCTTCAACCAGTTGATGGGCACAGGCGACGCATCGAAGTCGGCGATATCGACGTATCGATCGCGTTCTGCGAATTCCGACTAGTAGCAGGAATGCGCCACAGGCGTACGTCAACGTGTTCGTGATAAACCCACCCCAAACCGGACGAATGGGAAGGATTCGATCACGTGCAAACGGCCCAGTTCCCGCCCATCCTGGCCCAATCCGAATTCCTGAATTGATAAACGCGCGCGGCGACCCACTGATGTAATCAACACCACCGTTACATTGCAGGGCATGTCTTGGCCATCCTCGTGCTTCAACCCAACGATACTCGTAAGGCGACGCTGAAATCGAGAACGACTGCGTCGGAACCTCCAACTCCGTCCATGGCGACAACAGCGTTTCCGGAGGATTTCCCCACGAGGTTTCACCTCCCGTTAGGCCCGCGCTGCGCATCGAGGCAACTCTCAAGGAACCTAGTCTTTCGAAGCGACTCACCTCCCACAAAGAATTGGACTTTGCCTGGACCGCAAAACCGGACGACTGCACTCCCAAGCAGACATCTACGAGCATGGCGAATCCCCATGCCACGAGAAGGTTGGCGACGAGGCCTAGAAGGATCGAAGCAATGAGCAGCCGCATCAATCGAAGTATCGGTGATGATATGATCCTGGGGAGTTAACATCCATATAGTCTATTCCCTGACCATAGCCGAATTGTTCGCCACAACGTGCTAGCATGCAATCGGTGAACCTGTTGAAGAGACCACAGCTGACCGCGGCACTGCAACACGAAGAGCAGAAGTGACCCCACCCTTCACCATTATCACAAGAGTCCCAAACATACTGACACGGACTGCCCGGACCTCCAACGCCATAGGGGTTTGAGGAACCACGTTTGTACAGTGGCTCTGATCTGGGTGGTGAGGTCGGAGGGGGCGGTGGAAGCGGTGGGGGTGGAACAGGCGGAGGCGGGTATGGTTCATAGTCTGCAGGATCGATGGAAGGGAACTCGACTGTCGCCATATGCCGCTCCCATTCTTCCCTGCCTGCGAGCCATTCTTCGTACTCTCGGTTATATCGACGCCACCTTTCTTTCAGGGGCATTTCATTCTCTCCTTGCGGGTCGGTAAAGTTTGTGGGGGCGGCGCTGACATAACCATAGAGATTTGGTCCATCCACAAACCCCGCCGGATCTCGTTGCATCCATCGCCCTAGGTTTGAGTTGAGAATGCGCGCTTCCGCAGGTTGCGCAAACGTGCATTGCGCGACCGCCACAAGCAATGTTACCATCGGAATCCGAGTTCGTGTGTCAAGTCGCAGGTTGAATGGTTTCGTCTTCATGGTCGTTTCACCTTGCTCCAAGCGGTTGTTGTGTCATGTTTGAAGAAAGCCGTTCGCGATGCCAGCAATGAGCCGATTTCGCGGCGCTCCTTGATTGTGAACATTGTCTTGGCGCGGTGTGCCATCGCCTCGGCGAGGAATGCCAGGATGTCGCGATTCTCCGGGAAGCAGGTCCGCGCCAGGAGCAAATCCTGTTCGGCTCGGTCCCACGCTCCCCGCGCAGCCCAATAACCGGCGCGCGTCTGCAAGTACACGCCGAGCGTCTGGCGCGCGGTCAGACTGGAGAAGTCCGAGCCGCATTCGATCGCGATGCGCGGGGTGCCGAGCTGGCGGACGTATTCCTCATCGGGCGTGCTGAGGAACGAGCCCGACTGTCCATCGCTCGTCGCCGTCGTCGCTTCGAGGTTGAATCGATTCGCGCCGTCGTCCCAGCGCGTCCACATATGATCGCGTGACACGACTGCCTTCAGCGGCCAGCCCATGCGATGCGCGATCGCAAGGTACAGCACTGGCATGTTGGAACAGGTGCCTCGCCTGTCGTCGATGAGCCCCGGGAGAAACAATTGCGATGCGTCGGATTCGTTGAGTCGCTGGGCGGTGTACGTGATGCCGATGGATGGGCCGGCAACTGCGACCGCCATGCCGCCCGCGCGCCAGAGGTCGGGATCGTGCAGGTATGCGGGTTCGCTCGTTCCGCCATTGCCCAACGCATGATCCAGACCGCGACGAATGCGATCGGCCCACTCGTTCACTTGTCGCACGTATCGGCTGATGTCGGTGTCCGCGTAGTCGGGAATGCCGCGCAGGACGATGAGGTTCATGATGACGGGATCGACGCGCTCCAGTTCCTCGTCGGGCATTTCGAGCATGCGGCAGAGGGTCACGTGATCCTGCCGCAATGGATCGGCGATATCAGAGGAAGCAGCGAGGGTTGAAGTCATCGTCGCAGTTGCAGTAATCGGTGCGGGATCGATTCTGACGATGGCCAGCACGATCGCGATCAGCAGGAGACCCGCTGCACACATCAGGCTAATGCGCCGGGAACGCACGGGTCGCTCCGATCGGGCGGTGATATGGTTCTTTGAGGAATGTCGAGCCATGCGAGATCCCGTCAAGAGGAGCTTTCGCTCACTCCCATGGTCGAATGGAGCACCGCATCGAACTGTTGTCCAACACTTTACATTTAATTTAAATTTGAAATGACCTTGGCGCTACGGGAATGCGGATTCGGGTACATCCGATGGTTTATGGTTTATTGAACCGTAAACTGTCCGCGATAACCATTTGGTCATGGGAGACTGCGCCGGTGGTGGTGCCTATGCCTCCGTTCGAAGCGAGCAGGGGAAGGGTGCGGGCAGACGGCGGCCGCCGCCGCCCCCGGCGAGTCGTGGTGGAGAGCGGCCAGTTTGGGCCGTCTGCCCGCGTGCCCACCCATAGAGGCGGACCCTCGGCAAATGTGGCAGGAAAGAACGCTCCGAGTTTGTCACATTCTCTTGTGGAGGCTCGGGGCAGGCCCACCGGTAGGCGTTTCACGCCGGGCCACGCCATGTCGCGTTGGCGGGATGCGATGATGCGCGTTGCGAGAAGGCGTCAATCGTCCGCTGCGGCGGCGGCCCTGGCGGGCAGCTTCAGCTCGCCCAGCGGCCTGCGGAACCGCCGGCGAAGCGCGATCAGACGCTGCAGCGCGGGCTTGGCCTTGCCTTCCTCGCTGATCAGCCCGCCCGATGGCAGTTCCTGGTTCTCGTGGTCGTAGAGGTCGCACCAGAACACCGACTCGACGAACGGCTTGGAGAGCGTGATCGCGAACATGCGCGACAGCCACTTCGCCTGCCGATCGGGCGACCAGGGCTCGTGCCAGCGCCCCCCCCCCGCACGTTCCCCGCCGCCGCTCGCTCCGCCCACTTGTGGGGGAGGGGATTCGCTCGGCACCCCGACGGCCGAAAGCAGCACGGGCTTTTCGTACGGGAAGAAGCGGTCGATCAGGCTGCTGATCTGCATGAGGTCGCGCGTCGCCATGCCGGGCGCATCGGAGCCGAAGAGCAGCCGCAGGCCGATGGCATCGACGTGCACGCCGCCCTGAATCATGCGGTCGAGGAAGGTGAGCGCGAAGACGCTGTCGCGGTTGTCG
>CAZLDF010000456.1:0-2665 GCA_964558095.1 uncultured Isosphaeraceae bacterium
ATGCCCAGCAGCCGCTCTTCGAGCGAAACGAGCCGCATGAGCCGATTGGCGAGCTTGGCGACGGCCTTCGCGTCGAGGCTCACGCCGCAGCGCAGCGCCATGCGCACCACGCGGCCGTCGCCTTCTTCCGCATAAACCGCCGCGTCAATCGGCAGGCGCATGCGCGTCGCCTGTCGCAGCGCGAAGCAGCGCACCTGCCACGATTCGTCATCGAGCGCATCGGCGACCATCGCGGCGACGCCGGCGGGCTCGTATCGCTCCAGGCGGAGCAGGCCGAAAACGCGAAACGGCCAGTCGCGCGATCCAAGCAGGGAGCGCACAGCCGCCTGTTCCTCGGCCGGGGCAACCGCCCAGTCGGCGCGCTCCGCCGCGGCGGCGCCACGAACCAGAAGCGCCAGGCACAGCGCGAAGACAATGGACAGCGTCGGCCTCCACAGCCTCGGAATTAAGAACGGCCAGCGAGGGCGTCCATCATGCAAGGTGTTTTCGATGTGTCGTGTGCGCATTGGGCGTAATGCAAATGCACCCCCTCGGTCACGGGATGAGCGAGCGCAATCGCTCAGGCGAATTCGTGGCGGTTTGCGTGCGGTGGACGAGCGCCCGCACGATTCACCGTCCGTTCGTGTCGGCGTGCAGCGGCTTGACACGGGTTGAGTGACCGCGCGCGCGATTTGCGGGTGCTTGCTCGGCCCCGTCCTCACGGGTTGTACCCAGATTCCGGGAGCACGCCGATCGCTTCCACCAGCGGGCCGAGATGCGCTGCGAAGCGGCGCCACCGGCCGACGGAGGAGCCATAGATCGGCCGGCGAACCTGGTCGTAGCTCATCGTCGTCACGTCGCGCTTCGCCTCGTGGAATCGCAGGCAGCGATCGTCCCACGGCAGGCCGCAGAACCCGATGATCCGCCGTGCGTGCGTGTCAAGATCGGCGACCAGCTCTTCATAGCGGACTTCAAGCATGCTCAGCGGCAGGACGGCGCGCCAGTTCTCCATCAGATCGTGGTAGAGGCGGTAGTGGCGGCCGAGGTTGCCCAGGTCGTAGGCATAGCCGTGCATCGCGCCCATGAATCGCTGCGTGAAGCATGAAACGCAGGTGTCGAGCGGCTCGCGCACGCTGTGGATGACGCGCGCTCGCGGCAGCATCATCGCGATCATCCCCAGCAGCTCATAGTTGTTCAGGTTCTTATCGACGATGCGCAGCGCCGAGCGGTTGTGGCGGCGCAGCGCAGCGACGTAGGCGGCCGCAAGCATGTTCAATTGCGCCGAGCTGAGCCACGCGGCGCACTGCGGATACGGGTCATCGACGCCCGTCGTCGCCTGCACGTCATGCAGGATCGCGCGCAGGTCGGCGATCTCGCCCGCGCCGTGCGCTTGCGGATGCGCGTGGATGATCTGCTCGATGAGCGTCGAGCCGCTGCGCGGCATGCCGACGATGAAGACCGGAAGCTCTTCTTCGCTGCTTGAGCGCTGGTGCCGCGCCATGGCATCGGCGGAGAACAGCCGCGCGATCTGCTCGTGCATCTGTCGGTCAGCTTCAAAGTCGAAGGGCGGCGCGACGAGCTCGTTACCGCGATGGTACGCCTCGAACGCCTCGTCATAGCGTTTGAGCTTGTCGAGCGAGCGGCCGATCGCCAGCAGCAGTTCGCCCCGGTGCAGCGGATGCAGGTTCGCGTCCGCGAGATATCGTCGAACGAGATCGATGACCGCGTCGTGCTCGTCGAGCGCCTGCTCGGCGCGGACGTGGGCGACGAGCACGTCGCCGGCGGCGCGGCCGGACTGAACGAGCGGCAGCAGAACGTCTCGCGCTTTCTCAGGCTTGCCTTGCAGCAGGAAGATTTCGGCGCGACCGACGGCGGCGCGCGGGTAGGCCGCATCGAGCTTCGCCGCCCGTTCGTAGCATTGCATCGCTTCGCGAAGCCGGCTTCGCGGCGTGAAGCTCGCCGCCAGCAGACACACGTGGCGCGGATCCTTCGGCTGCACGCGGCTGGCCTTGCGCGCCCAACTCTCCGCTTCCTCGAAGCGGCCGCGGTCGAGGTTGCAGCGGCCGATGAGAAACATCGCCTCGGCGTCGCGCGGATTGCTCTGCAGCGCGATTTTCGCGAAGCGCTCGGCGTTGAACGGATCGCCGGCGTTCAGCGCTTGATTGGCGTTTCGCAACGCTCGCGATGCTTCAAGCGAAGTCATGGGAGGTCAGCGCACCGCAGGCAGGAAGCAGGAGACAGGGAACAACGAGCGGATCAACTTGCACATCCTTCGCTTGTCTCCTGTCGCCTGTCGCCGGGCTCCAGCGCAGTTGGTCACGGCTGGGTCGCTCGCTCGCCGGGCGACCCGCCGCTCGCCTCTTCGTGCAGCCGGCGCAGCTCGTCGAAGGCGTCAAGCGGAGAAAGCGCGCGCAGATCGAGATCGCGCAGCCGGGCGATGGCGGGGTGGTCCAGGTATTCGGTGAAGAGGCTGAGCTGGCGCGGAGGCCGCGCGGCATCGCAAGCGGATGAACCGGCGGGCGAATGATCGGTCTTCACCGCCATGCTGGCCAGCAGCCCTCGCGCTCGCTGAAGCGTCGCCGGGGGAAGGCCCGCGATCTTGGCGACGTGAATGCCGTAGCTGCGATCGGTTGCGCCGCCCACAATGCGATACACAAAGATGATCTCGTCGCCCCACTCGCGCACG
>CAZLDF010000457.1:0-7317 GCA_964558095.1 uncultured Isosphaeraceae bacterium
CCGTGGTGAGTTCCTTTGTCTTCTCTCGAGGAATGATGAAAAGATGAACACGCTCGAACAGATGATCGAACGCGGCCACGAACGGGTCTGCTTCCATCAGGACCCGACAACGGGTCTGCGCGCCATCATTGCGATCCACAGCACGAAGCTGGGCAACGCGCTGGGCGGCACGCGGCGGTGGCACTACGCCACCGAAGCCGAGGGCCTGTACGACGTGCTGCGCCTCTCCGAGGGCATGACGTACAAGGCCGCGTGTGCGGGACTGCGGATGGGCGGCGCCAAGAGCGTGATTCTGCTCTCCAAGCCCGGTCATGCCGCGACCGAAGCCGAGGCCCGCGCCATGGGCCGCTTCGTCGATACCTTTGGCGGAACCTACATCGCCGCGGAAGACGTCGGCGTCAACACGCAATTCGTCGATTGGATGGCGCTGGAAACGCGCCACGTCATGGGCGGCGAAACAGTCTCGACCGGCGGCGATCCTTCACCTTACACCGCGGCGGGCATCATCAGCGCGATGCAGGCGTGCCTGACGGAACTGGACATGCCGCGCAGTTTCGACGGCCTGACCGTCGCCATCCAGGGCCTGGGCAACGTCGGATTCAAGGTCGCCAAGCACCTCGTCGAGCACGGCGCGACCGTGCACGCCACCGAAATCAATCCCACCAACAAACAGCGCGCTGCGAAGGAGCTCGGCGTCGAGTTCCTCGACGACGACCAGAAGCTCTTCACCATGGAGTGCGACATCCTCGCCCCGTGCGCGCTGGGCGGCGTGATCAACGGCAACCTTGCGTCCAAACTCCGCTGCAGAATCCTCTGCGGCGGGGCCAACAACGTCCTCGACGACCCCGACGAGGACGCGGTGCTCCTGAAGAACGCCGGGATTCTCTACGCGCCGGACTTCGTCGCCAACGCCGGCGGCCTGATTCGCCTGGCGGGCCTGTACCTGGGCATGAGCGAGCGGCAGCTCGATCAGAAGATCGCCGACATCGAAACGACAACGTCGCAGATCTTCGAGCTGGCGCGCCAAGGCAACACCTCGACGCACGCCGCGGCGGTTGAACTCGCCTGCAAGCGCATCAACGAAGGCAACGCCAACGCGACCAAGGAGCGCGTGCATGCCCGTTAGGCCCGCATTCCAGACCACGATCGAGCACGTGTCGATCCTCGACGAGCGCGGCAACTTCGACGCCACGCTCGGCAAGGACCTGATCCCCGACGCCGATGCGGTCAAGCTCTACGAGCACATCAGCGTCTGCCGGCAGTTCGATGAGGTCGCGTTCAAGCTACAGCGGTCCGGCCGCATGGGCACGTATCCGGAGAACCGCGGGCAGGAGGCGACGAGTCTTGGCGCTGCGTATGCGATCAAGCGCGACGACTGGATGGTGCCGTGCTATCGCGAGAACGCGGGGCTGTTCTGGCACGGCCTGCCGATGGAATTCGTGCTGCTGCACTGGATGGGCGATGAGCGCGGCAACCAGATTCCCGACGGCGTGTGCATGACGCCGCTGGCGATTCCGATCGGCACGCAGATGCTCCATGCGGCAGGGCTCGCATGGGGATTCAAGTATCAGAAGACCGAACGCATCGCAGCCACCTTCTTCGGCGACGGCGCGACCAGCGAAGGCGACTTCCACGAAGCCGCAAACTTCGCTGCCAACCTCAACTTGCCCGTCGTCTTCTTCTGCCAGAACAACGGCTGGGCGATTTCCGTTCCCACGCGAATTCAATGCTCCGCGCCGACGATCGCGCAGCGCGGCCTCGCCTACGGCATGGACTGCGTGCAGGTCGATGGCAACGACATCTTCGCGGTCGTCAAGGTCATGCGCGACGCGATCAAACGCGCACGCGAGAACAAGCGGCCGACGTTTATCGAGGCGCTCACGTACCGCCTGGGCGATCACACCACCGCGGACGATGCACGGCGATATCGCGACGCGAAGGAAGTCGAAATGTGGCAGGGCCGCGACCCGTTGGTTCGCCTTCGCGGCTACATTCGCGGCAAGAAGCTGTGGGACGACAAGAAAGAGGCGGCTCTCGCTGAACGCGCGAAAGCTGAAGTGGCTGCGTGCGTGAAGCGCGCGGAGGAAATCGCATCGCCTGAGTTCGCCGACATCTTCGATCACATGTATGCGGAACTGCCCGGTGAATTGTTGGTTCAGCGCGAAACGCGGCAGACGCACAGCCTGGGGCAGGATGCAAGTGAACGGGAAGGGGCTGCGGTTCGTTCGGTGCGCGCATCGGAATCAGCACACCGGTAACAAGAGACAATCATGACTCTGAACCAGATTAGAGCCACGCATCAGCGGCAGCCGTTTGAGCCTTTCGCGCTCCACCTGGCGGACGGCCGGGCATTGCACGTGCCGCATCCGGAGTTCCTTTACATTCCGCCAAAGAATGATCGCTGCGTGTTTGTGACGCACGACGATGGCGCGGTCGAAGCGGTTGACTTGCTGTTGGTTGTGTCGCTCAAGCCGCTGAAGGCGACTCGGAACGGGAGTCGCCGTCGTAAAGCCGGCTGATTTCCGCCCTCTGACCTCTGATCTCTGACCTCTGACTTCCCCCCATGGCCAACCTCACACTCGTCCAGGCAATCAACCTCGCGCTCATTCAGGAAATGGAGCGCGATGATCGCGTCATCATCCTCGGCGAGGACGTCGGTCCCAACGGCGGCGTCTTCCGCGTCACCGAGGGGCTGCACAAGCGCTTCGGCGGCGAACGCGTCGTCGATACGCCCCTCGCGGAATCCGGCATCATCGGCACGGCGATCGGACTCGCGATGTCTGGCCTCATCCCCGTGCCGGAGATCCAGTTCGAAGGCTTCCTCGGGCCAGCCTACGACCAGATCACCACACACGCGGCGCGATTCCGAACCCGCACGCGCGGCGCCATCACCATTCCCATGACCATCCGCGTGCCGGTGGGGGGGGGCATTCACGCGCCGGAATTGCACAGCGACAGCCCCGAAGCGATCTACGCCCACACGCCGGGCCTCAAGGTCGTGATGCCATCGTCGCCCTATGACGCGAAAGGCCTGCTGATTTCCGCGATCCGCGATCCCGATCCGGTGATCTTCTTCGAGCCCAAGCGAATTTATCGCGCGTTCCGCGAAGAAGTGCCGGAGGATGAGTACACCGTTCCGATCGGCCCGGCGCGCCTCGTGCGCGAGGGCGGCGAGATGACGGTGATTTCGTGGGGCGCTTCGGTCATCGCATGCATGAACGCAATCGAAGCGAGCGGCCGCGACATCGAGCTGATCGACGTGCGGACGATTTCGCCGCTGGACACGGAGACGATCGTGGAATCGGTGCGCAAGACCGGCCGGTGCGTCATCGTGCACGAAGCGCCGAAGAACTGCGGCCTTGGCGCGGAGATCGCCACGCGCATCATGGAGCACTGCTTCCTCCACCTGGAAGCGCCGATCCAGCGCGTGACGGGGTTTGATACGATCATGCCGTATTACAAGCTGGAGCTTGAATACCTCCCGGACGCCGAGCGCATCGGCAAGGCGATCGAGGAACTGGCGGCGTATTGACATGGCCGGCACGAAACAACCATCCGACAAGTCGCACTTCATCCTGCCGGACCTCGGCGAGGGCGTGCACGAAGCCGAACTGATCAAGTGGCGGGTCAAGCCCGGCGATCGCGTCGAGGAGCATCAGACGCTAGCCGAGATGGAAACAGACAAAGCGCTCGTCGAGGTGCCCAGCCCCTGGGCCGGCGTCATCAAGGAACTCAAAGGCAACGAAGGCGACATCATCAACGTCGGGTCGATCCTCGTGACGTATGACATCGGCGCTGGGACCGCGTCATCCGCCGGCCCGCCGCTTCGCGCCTCCGCATCAAAGGCGACGGCGAAGAAGACGTCCGTCGAACCGAAACCGTCTTCATCCCCCCCCCCTCCGTCTCCGCGCGGCGCCGGACGCGATGTCGCTCAGATGGAGCGCGAGGACGCAGGCACCGTGGTCGGTTCCGTCGGCCAGTCGCTGACGATTCCTTCATCGTTCGCGCGGCGGCCGGAGCCGAATGGCGGGATGACGGGCTCAAAGAGGGCGCTGGCGACACCCGCGGTGCGCCGCCTCGCGCGTGAAAAGGGCATCGACATCAATCGCGTCAGTGGCAGTGGTCGTGGAGGACGCGTCACAGCGTCAGATGTGGAGGAATTCACGGGGACCCGCCTCGGGCGGACAGGCGCGCCGGTGTCCAAGCGCGCGTTTGATTTCGACGCCGCGCCGGCTTCAGCTCCCGTCAACATCCCCGCCGACGGCATCGCGCAGCGAATTCCCTTCCGCGGCGTGCGGCGAAAGATCGCAGAAGCCCTCACGCGATCGGTGCAGACCGCGGTCCATTTCACCGTCGTCGATGAAGCGGACGTAACCGCGCTCGATCGCAAGCGGCGCGAGTACGCAGCCGTCGTCGGAAAGAAGATGAGCTTTCTTCCGTTCGTCATGAGCGCAGTGTGCAAGGCGCTTCGCAAGCATCCTTCGCTCAATGCCAACGTCGATGACGAGAACGCGGAGATCCTTGTCAAGGCAGTGATCAACCTCGGCTGCGCAGTCGATACCGAACACGGCTTGATGGTGCCGGTGATCGCCAATGCCGACCGCTTGAGTCTCGTGCAGCTTGGCGACGCGGTTGCTCAGCTCGCCGCAGCGTGTCGCGACCGCAGCATCGAGCGCGAGAAGCTCGTCGGCGGCACGTTCACGATCTCCAACGTCGGCTCCTATGGCGGAATGTTCGCCACGCCGATCATCAACTATCCCGAAGTCGCGATTCTCGCTGCGGGCCGGGTCAAGGAGCAGGTGCTCACCAAGGACGGCGTGTTCTACGCGGGCAAGGTCCTGCCGCTGAGCATGAGCTGCGATCACCGCGTCGTCGATTGCGCGGAGGGAGCGCGGTTCCTGAACACGGTGGTAAAGCTGCTGGAGGAACCGGAGGGGTTGTTGAAGTGAGCGCGTCGAGGAACGAAGACTCAAAT
The DNA here is from genome assembly GCA_964558095.1 of uncultured Isosphaeraceae bacterium. GTDB lineage: Bacteria > Planctomycetota > Phycisphaerae > Phycisphaerales > SM1A02 > CAZLDF01. The sequence goes on from CAZLDF010000457.1 coordinate 4,976, forward strand.
CAACTGCGGGTTGATCGAACACGGGTCGGCATCGTGTCGTTCGAGGAAGGTGCAGCCCAGGATCGCGCTTATTGGCACTCGCGGACGCCATATGAGAGGATCTGTTATCTCGAGTACATGCGACGGATGAACTATGGTGTGGCCCGAACTACACGACGACTTGAAAGAGTTCTTGAGATTGCTCAAGACTCATCACAAGAATGACCGCTTCAGCGGGGAACTATGCAAACCACTGTGGCTCCCATGACCGCGCACAACGCGAGTCAATCGCTTCAAGAACGGATTGAATCAAAGTCCGCCACCATCGGCGTCGTCGGCCTGGGCTACGTCGGCCTGCCCGTCGCCGCCGCGGCGCACGATGCCGGCTTTCCCGTGCTCGGCTACGACCGCGACCGGCACAAGATCGACATGATCTCCCGCGGGGAGTCGTACCTGAAACATCTCGGCGACGACCTCGTGCGCGAACTGTCGAAGTCCAAACGGTTCGGCGCGACGAGCGACGGCGCGCGACTCAAAGACGCCGACGTGATTCTGCTTTGCGTGCCGACGCCTCTGGGCGAGCATTCCGAACCAGACCTCAGCTTCGTCCTCGATTCGGCGCGCATGGTCGCGAAATCGCTGCGCAAAGGACAGTTGATCGTCCTTGAATCGACGACTTATCCCGGCACGACGCGCGATGAAGTGCTGCCGCTCCTCGAATCGACGGGACTCGAATGCGGCAGAGATTTTTTCCTCGCCTACAGCCCCGAGCGCGAAGACCCCGGTCGAACCGGCGCGACGACGCGCGGCATACCGCGACTCGTCGCCGGCGTTGACCAAACCAGCGGCGACCTTGCCTACGCCTTCTACAGCCGCGTCATCGACAACGTCCATCGCGTGAGCAGCGCCGAGGTCGCGGAATCCGCCAAGCTTCTCGAAAACATCTATCGCGCCGTCAACATCGCGCTGGTCAACGAACTCAAGGTCGTCCTCGGCGAGATGGGCATCGACGTCTGGGAAGTCATCGCAGCGGCCTCGACGAAACCCTTCGGCTTTCAGGCGTTTTACCCGGGCCCCGGTCTCGGCGGGCACTGCATTCCGATCGACCCGTTCTACCTGACGTGGACGGCCAAGGAAGTCGGCTGCGCGACGAAGTTCATCGAACTCGCCGGCGAGATCAACCGCGCGATGCCCAAATACGTCGTCTCGCGCGTCGCGGCGGCGCTCAACGACGACGGCAAGTCGCTGCGCGGCGCGTCCGTGCTCATCATCGGCATCGCCTACAAACCCAACATCGACGACGTGCGCGAAAGTCCCGCCGCGGAAATCATCGATCTGCTGCACGAGGCGGGCGCCACGATCAGCTATCACGACCCCCATGTGCCGCGCTTCCCGAAAATGCGCAAGCATGACATCCGCATGGACTCGATCGCGCTGACGGAGAAGGCTTTGCGCAGCGTCGATTGCGTGTTGATCGTCACCGACCACGCGAAAGTGGATTACGACGCGCTGGGGCGTAGCGCGAAACTGATCGTCGATACGCGCAACGCCATGGCGAAGGTGAGGTCGCCCGCGGCGCGCGTTGTGAAGGCTTGACGAACGCGAATTGACCGCCACCATAGGCCGTATGAACGATTGGCAATGGCAGGTCCTGCGCGCGGGCTCCTTCCGCCTCGACGGCGGGTCGATGTTCGGCGTCGTGCCGCGCGTGCTGTGGTCCCGCATGACCCAACCGGATGACAAAAACCGCATCCCGTTGCAGACCAACTGCATCTACCTCACCGACGGCACGCATCGCGTGCTCATCGAAACCGGCTTCGGCGACAAGTGGACCGACAAGGAACGCGACATCTACGCGCTGCAGTCGCGAACCGTCATTGATGCGCTCCACGAGATCAACGTCGATGCCGCGGACCTCACGCACATCGTCGTCTCGCATCTGCACTTCGACCACGCGGGCGGCCTGACGCACTGCGAAACGCCGGACAAGCCCGTGTACAGTTTTCCCAACGCTCGTTTGTTCGCGCAGCGCACCGAGTGGGAGGATGCGCTGACCAACAAATCGACGATGACGCGCACCTATCTGCGAAGCCATCTCGATCCCGTCAGCGATCGCATCGAACTTCTTGAAGGCAAGCAGACGGTGATCCCCGGTACGTCGCTGCGCGTCGAGCCCGCGCCCGGCCACACATGGGGCATGCAGATGGTTCTGTTCGAGGACAATGAAGGAACCGTGTGCTTCCCCGGCGACGTCGTGCCGACCGTCAATCACGCCAGCCCGGCGTTCAGCATGGGCTATGACATGCTGCCGTATCAGAACATGCTCACCAAGCTTGCGCTGCTCGAGCGCGCCGATCGCGACA
>CAZLDF010000458.1:0-3017 GCA_964558095.1 uncultured Isosphaeraceae bacterium
GTGTACGCGCTCGAGGTGTACGATGATGGCACAACTGAGGGGCCGGCTCTGTATGCGGGTGGGCGTTTTGCGTCCGCCGGCGGCATGGCTGCCAAGAGTATTGCTCGATGGGACGGTACGACCTGGTCGGCTGTTGGAGAAGGTATGACCGGATTGGTCTTGACGCTGGCGGTGTTTGATGACGGTTCAGGTGGGGGTGGAGCGCTATATGCCGGTGGTGATTTCTATCACGTCGGCGATACGGACATCAGCTACATCGCGAAATGGGACGGCGAGGACTGGTCGATGGTCGGAGCCGGCGTTGACGACGATGTGCGTGCATTGAGCGTGTTTGATGACGGGTTGGGAGAGGGTCCGGCATTGTATGCGGGAGGCGGCTTTGACATGGCGGGCGGATTGCCTGCTGACAACATCGCGAAGTGGGATGGGAAAAACTGGTCGGCTTTGGGAGCAGGAATACCGGCGCCAGTTGATGCACTGGCAACCATTGACGATGGCTCCGGCGATGGGCCCGCGCTCTATGCGGGAGGAGGCTTCGCTGTCGCCGGGGGGACGCCGGCGCGCGGAATCGCGAAATGGAACGGAAAGGATTGGTCGGCGCTGGGGCCCGGCACGGGCGATTATGTGTTTGCTGTCGCAGGATTTGGTGAAGGGACGCCGGGCGGTCACGCGCTCTATGTGGGCGGAAGTTTTCTGACTGCCGCGGGACTCTATGCGCATGGAATCGCGAAGTATCAAGCCGAATCGTGGTCAGTGCTGGGCGAGGGAATTGACGACGGCACTATCTCCCTTCAAAGCTTCGACGACGGATCGGAACGAGGGACGGAACTTTATGTCGGTGGCACATTTCGAATGGCGGCCGGTGAGCCCCTTCAGTACGCCGCAAAATGGAACGGGACTTCGTGGGCGCCGATCGGGACTGGTCTCAACAGCTGGATTAATGACTTTGTGATACTTGATGACGGTCTATCGGGCGGTCTCGCGCTTTATGCGGGCGGACAGTTCACCATCGCCGGCGGCGTCACGGTCAATCGCATCGGACGGTGGGATGGCTCGAACTGGACCGCGCTTGGCGCGGGAGTCAACGACGAGGTTTACGCATTGGAAGTTTTCGATGATGGCTCCGGGGGCGGGCCGGCGTTGTATGCCGGCGGCGAATTCACCATGACGGGCAGCGATAGCGTCAAACGCATCGCCAAGTGGACCGGAGCAAGCTGGACCGCGTTGGGTACAGGAGTGAACGACCGGATCCTTGCGCTCGCCTCATTTGATGACGGCCGGGACGACGGGCCAGCGCTTTATGCAGCGGGAGACTTCACTGTCGCAGGCGGAACGACGGTGAATCGGATCGCGAAATGGGACGGCCAAAGCTGGTCGGCGCTGGAAACGGGCCTGAACAGTTGGCCACAGTGCCTGGCGGTCTTCGATGATGGCCAAGGGAGCGGACCCGCGCTGTACGTTGGTGGTCATTTCACGATGGCGGGCAGCGAACCGGCGGATTACATTGCGAAATGGGATGGCACATCTTGGTCGGCCTTGGCTGGACAGGTTGATCTGCCGGTCTTTTCATTCGGGGTGTTCGACGACGGCACCGGCAACGGGCCGGAGTTGTATGCAGGCGGCTGGTTTGACGTCGCGGGCGGCGTTGCGGCGAACAATGTCGCGAAGTGGAATGGCGTTGCGTGGTCTCCACTTGGCGCGGGGGTCATCGAAACGCCGCGCGCTTTCGCCCAGTTCGATGATGGCGGCGGCGGCGGACCCGCGCTGTACATCGGCGGGGACTTCACCGCGTCGCCGGCGGGTGACAGCTTCCTTGCGAAGTGGGGACGGCATTGCGCGCTGATCACGTGTCCTGCGGACGTCGCGCCGTTGAGCGGCGACGGGAACGTGGCGCTCGACGACATCATGCAAGTCATTGATGCGTTTGGTGTGCCCTGTGAGGATTGCGCCGAAGACATCGCCCCGTCCCCAATCGGCGACGGGCAGGTGACGGTCGCCGACATCACGGCGGTGATCGCCGCGTTTGGGCCCTGCCCGTGAGGACTGTCAGGGTTCGGGGTTCGGATTCAAGGTTCAAAGGCACGTGCCACCAACCGTGTTGTGGCAGGCGGTCCGCAGGCGGGCGAGCCGCCTCGCGAAACGACGGTGCCGAGTGCTTGCCGCGATGGTGCATTTTCCGCGGAAATGCCCTTGCACTCCGGGGGAATCCGGTGTATCGTTCCCATAACCGGACTCCACATGCCGGCGGACAATTCAGTTTCGTCCGTTGTACCGAGAAGAGAGAGGAACCCTCGGCATAACGCAGACTGACCCCGACTGCACACGCGGTTCGTGTGTTGTCTTGATGCTTCCTCGCGAAGCATCACGGAGCAGTCACTCCGCGACTCTCGCACTGCCTTCGTGCGTGGTCGGGTTCAGTCCGCCGGATTTTTCTAAGACATGAAGCGGAAGATTCACCACGGAGACACGGAGACACAGAGAAGAGTGGTTGGAAACGAATTATCAAACGGTCGAGGCACATCCGTACTCGATCTTCGACATTCAGACTGCTACTCCGTGCCTCAGTGTCTCCGTGGTCGATGACTCCCGCTTTGATTCGTGATCGAGAGAAGAGAAGAGAGAGAGAAATATGCCCCGCATACGTTTTGCCCCGGCGGCATTCACGGCGGGGGGGGTGCTGATGGCGGCTTGCGCGCTGGCGATCAACGCGCCGGTTCACGCCGACGTCTATGAATTCACGTTCAGCGGCACGATCGACTCGGGCCCGGACATGATCCTGCCCGACCCCGTCGGCTTGATCGTCGGCGGCGAGGAATTCGTCTTCAAATACATCTTCCTCGGCTCGCAGCCCGATGGCAATGCCGCGGACGACCTGGGCATCTATCAGATGCAGAGCGCTTCGCTTTCGATCAACGGCGCAATGCTCTTCTCCCCCGGCGGGCAGATCGAGGTGCAGCTCGCGCAGACCCTGCCATTCGGTCCCGAAGGAAACGGGACGTTCGACGTGTACGTCGCGC